>JBGPUH010000204.1:0-4930 GCA_041491025.1 Methylomirabilis sp. (SeqCode) | reverse complement strand
GAAGGGACTTGATGGACTTCGAGAACGATGGGATGTGTTTTGTCTGCGGCAAGCGCAACGGAGATGGCTTGCAGCTCGACTTCGAGCTCGTCGGGGAGGATCGCATCCGGACCGAGTTCACCCCGTCGAAGCGGTTCCAAGGCTGGAAGGATGTCCTCCATGGAGGAATTATCGCGACAATCCTCGATGAGGTGATGGTCAACGCCGCCTACCTTCGAAAGATCATGGCCGTGAGCGCCAAGCTTGAGATCAAACTCCGCAAGCCGGCCCCCATAGGGGAACGGCTGATCTTTTATGGCCAGATTCTGAAGCAGGGTGCCAGGACAATCGATATGAAGGCGTGGGCCGAGCAGGGGGACGGAACGGTCGTCGCCGAGGCCACCGGCCTCCTGATGAAGGTCTAGGGCGCGATGGGCGATGACGTGCGCCGGGTCATCACGCTGCTCACGGACTTCGGCGGGACCGATCCGTTCGTCGGCGTGATGAAGGGGGTAATCCTCGGGATCAATCCCGACGCAGCGATCGTGGATCTGTGTCACAGCATCGGCACCTACGATCCGGCCGAGGCGGCGTTTGTTCTCATCACCGCTTACCCCTATTTCCCCAAAGGGACCATCCATGTCGCCGTGATTGACCCCGGGGTAGGGGGGCCGCGCCGGCCGATTCTGGTCAGTTGCGATGGACACCTGTTCGTTGGGCCGGACAACGGACTCCTTGCCCCCCTCGCAGAGAAGGCCGGACCGTCGAGCGTCCGGGCTATCACCGTCACGAGGTATTTCCTGCAACCCGTCAGTGCCACCTTTCACGGACGCGACATCTTCGCGCCGGTCGCAGGTCATCTGTCGCTTGGTGCCGAGCCCGCCGAGTTCGGGGAGCCGATCGATGACTATGTCCGCCTGGCGCTTCCCCGCCCGTCTCGGGTCGGCGACTCCTCGATCAGGGGGGAAATCCTCCACGTTGATCGCTTCGGCAACCTGGTGACGAACGTCGCGAGGGCGGACCTCGACCTGCTGGCAGCCGGACGTCCTTTCACGTCGCTCCTGGTTCAGGTTGCAGGACGTCAGATCTCGGTGATGGCCTACTACGGTCAGGTCACGCCTGGCGCGCCCGGCGCCGTCATGGGAAGTACGGATCATCTGGAGATCTTTGTGAATCAGGGGGATGCCTCCCGACTCCTCGGCCTGGGTCGCGGGTCCGAAGTCATGGTCCGCCGGGGAGATGCAAGACAAGGGTGATCCACCGTTGCCGCGCCCCGTATCCTCCAGTCCCGTTCCTACCGGGTTTCTCAATAATTGCCACTTGACACTCTGGGGGTTAAGGCAGTAATATCATACCGATCGGTATGTCTTAACATGCGCATAGCTCGGGAACATCCCCCTACTAAAGAGAAGCTCCTCGACGCAGCCCAGCGACTCATGCTCGCCAAAGGGTTTGCGGCTACCTCCGTGCAGGAGCTCTGTGAAGAGGCCCAGCTCTCCAAGGGTAGCTTCTTTCATTATTTTGATAGCAAAGAGCAGCTTGGCAAAGAGGTCTTGCAACGCTTCTGTCGCGCCATGCAGGAGCGGCTCAAGCACGCATCGTTTCGGGCCGAGCGCGACCCCGTGGAACGCCTGGACGGGATGCTGGAGTTCATGATGCAGATGTCGAAGGAGCCGATCGCCAAGCAGGGATGCCTCTTGGGCTCGTTCTCTCAGGAGCTGTCACAGACTCACCCCGAGATTCGGCGATGCTGTGCGGAGCAATTCCAGCAGTGGACCGAAGAGTTCAAGCGAGAGCTCGACGCGGCCAAAGCCCACTATGTCCCCAAGGTACGCATCGATACCGAGAGCCTGGCGCAGCTTTACATCGCCATCGTGGAGGGCTCGCTCATCCTGGCCAAGGCCCAGCAGGAGACATCCATGGTGGCTGAAAACCTGCGGCATTTCAAGCGGTACCTGCATAGTCTTTTCCGTCAGCAAGCCTGACATATTTTTTCTCGCGTAAAAGACCAACCGGTCGGTGTACCCACTTGACGCGATCTGCGGAAAGGAGGTGATGAAGCGTGGAGGAGGTTATCGCAGCGTGAACTTCCGTGTGATGTCAGGGCATGGTAGTTGGTGACGAGAGGATAACAACAAGAAGAGGAAAGGAGTCAACGACCATGGGATCTATTTCAACAGAGCAAGGTGTGTGTGAATCGCAGGGTGGGCCATGCGCTACTCCAGGCACAGGTCAGTCGGGAGAGATCCGCTGTCCAGGCTGCGGGCAAACCTCCTGCCCGGATCCTTACCAGTGCGGGATGGCGATGTGGGCTGGCTCATTCTTCCAGGCCATGAAGGCGGTCCAGGTGGACATCCTCAAGGCGAAGATTCAGAAGGCCTGGGGGCCGATGATGGAGAAGGCCGCTGACGGGATCGTGCAAGCGATGGGCTCCTGCTGGCAATCCAGCGTTGCGAAGGCCAAGGCCAAGGAGGACTTCAAGGAGTTGCTCCGAAGTCTCTGGACGCAAGGACAGAAATAGTTTCTCGGTCGCAGGGAGGGAGCAGCCGCAGGAGCGTGCTTGGGAGCAGGGCGTCTGCGGCTGCTCCCGTTTTTATGGTCGACGCAGAAAGCAGAATCCCATGAATAGAAAGTTTGTAGCTGCTTGGGGTGGGTAGCTTGTCATCACCTTGCCCTTCAAGGCCGTACCCCCCCGCCTCATCACCACCTTATCGCGTCGCGGGGGCCAGGGATCGGTCGTTTTTGACCAAATGAACTTCACTGGCCGCCCGCTCAAGGGGTTCGTCACCGTCGGCCCCTTGGGGTACAGGACGGACAAAGCACTTCAGAAGTGGGTCAAGCAAGCGGTTGAGTTCATCTCATTACTGCAGCCAAAGAACTCCTGACACTACCCTTCTCAGCCGCGTTTTGACAAGGTATGGAGCGGTGTGCTACGCTCAAACACTTCTACTGGGAGGGCCGTTCACAGCGCAATATGCAGATGAGCGTAGCATATAGGTGGGATACCGTGCCGAAGGGATCGGTTCCGAATTTCTATGAGAAGGTGTCCGACGACGCCCTGGGCGCCTATCTGAAGCGAATCGGTCAGATCTCTTTGCTCACGAAGCAGGAGGAGCTCGCGCTGGGCAAAGCGATCCAGCGTGGGGACGAGAAAGCCCTGAAGCGCTTGGTGGAGGCCAACCTCCGCTTCGTGGTCAAGGTGGCCCTTCGCTACCGGGGGTGCGGTCTTTCGTTGCTGGATTTGATTAACGAAGGGAATGTCGGACTGCTGGAGGCGGCGCGTCGGTACTCCCCGGCCTACAACGTCAAGTTCATCACCTATGCCGTTTGGTGGATCCGCCAGGCGATTATGCAGGCCCTGGCCGCGGGCAGCGGGGCAGTGAGGCTTCCCCTCCGGAAGGCTCGCCTGGCATCCCACCTGAAGGACGTTCGCGCGGATCTCTCGCAGCAGTTACAGGCCGAAGCAACCGACTCGGAGGTGGCAGAGGAATTGGACCTCGATGTGGGCGACCTGGAAGGGGTCCTGCACCGGCAAGGCCAGCCGGCGTTCTTGAGTGATGAGATCGGACTTGAACAGCGGATTGGGATGGAGCTGTATGAATCGAGACAGCTTCCTCCCGCTGATCACGAACTGATCAGGAGTTCATTCCGTGAAGAGGTTGAGCGGATGCTAGGAAATCTCCCCCCCAGAGAGCGGCTCATTGTCGAGCTGCGCTTCGGGTTGGGGAAGGAAGACCCGATGACCCTGGAAGGGGTTGGCAAGCGGCTCAAGCTCTCCCGGGAGCGGGTCCGACAGATCGAAGACCGAGCCAAGCAGAAGTTGCAGATGATGGCCAAGTCCAGACATCTGAAGGATTATCTGAATTAAGGCTCTAGACCGGCTGAAGCAACCCAACAGCACAGCACGGGTGGCACATTTTCCTTGAAACGGATTGCGGGTGGACCGAAAAGCCCTGCCGCTCCGCTGGAGATCGGGGCTTTTCTGTTTTGGCCTGCCAGGAATAGAGCAATTCCATTGAGTACCAGGGGCCTGATGATTGTGTCGGAGGCGCAACCTTGTCAGTCAGGATCGCCTGCACCTGTTGACCGTGGGATCGCGTGGTGAAATGCCGTGAAGTCTCGCGTCATGGCCTCGCGCCTGCTGTTTTTCGCACTTGCAGCGCTCTTGACTGTGATTGTTGCGGGGGGATGCATGGCGGGCCAGGATGACACCCCCGACGTAGCGCGTCGGCGGATGGTGGAGTCGCAGCTCAGATCGCGTGATATCGTGGACGAGAGGGTCCTCGCGGCGATGGCGCGGGTTCCTCGCCACCTCTTCGTTGAACCATCTCTCGAGCGGTACGCGTATGAAGATCGTCCTCTCTCCATCGGGGCGGGACAGACGATTTCGCAGCCCTACATCGTTGCCCTCATGACCCAGCTCCTTCAGGTTCGGCCCTCGCATCGGATCCTTGAGGTCGGGACCGGCTCCGGCTATCAGGCTGCTGTGCTGGCTGAGCTGGCGGCCGAAGTCTATACCATCGAGATCGTCCCGTCGCTGGCGGAAGCAGCCCGCGCCCGCCTGGAGACCCTCGGATATCGGAACGTCCATGTCCGACAGGGGGACGGCTACGAGGGATGGCCCGAGTTCGCTCCTTTCGATGGCGTTCTGGTTACCGCTGGAGCTCCGCAAATCCCTCCCCCGCTGATCGACCAACTCCGCGAGGGGGGCCGGATGGCGATCCCCGTCGGCATGGCAGGAGGAACGCAGGACCTGATCCTCGGAGAGAAGCACGGCGGGAGATTTCGGACTCGCTCGATCGCGCCCGTGCTGTTCGTGCCACTGACGGGAAAGGGCGGGAGAAACAATGGGAAATAGTTCATAGTTCAGGGTTCAGCGTTCATAGTGTTTGCGGACTCAGGTCTCCCCATAACGCCAAGCATTCTTCTTGGAATGTAGATATCGTTTTCT
>JBGPUH010000203.1:0-4946 GCA_041491025.1 Methylomirabilis sp. (SeqCode) | reverse complement strand
TGGGGCCGGGAGCGCCGCGAGTCTATCCCTATGAATCGCTCTACCGGGGGTCCATGAGCCTGGTCATGGGTCCCTCCGCAGGAGAGGCGCTTCAAGCCTATCGCCGTGCCGGGCTGGCGGTCAATGCCGCGCTCAAAGACCTCCCCGATCACGTTGCCGTGGAGCTCGAATTCATGGCCCGCCTCTGTTGCGAGGAGGCGAAAGCAGAGTCGGCGGGCAGAGCCGATCTGGCCCTTCGTCTGAAGCAGGAACAGCGTTCGTTCCTCGATGCGCACCTGGCTACTTGGTTCCCCGCGCTGTGCGAAAGGGTCATCCGCGAGACCACGTCCACCATCTACCGTGGATTTGCCGAGATCGCGGCGACCTTCGTCGGCTGGGATCGGGAACGGCTCGATGCTGAACAGCTCAGCGGTGTGGAGGCCGGGGCATGAACCGGGTCGTTGCTGTCATAGCGATCTTGTCGGTCTTCCTTATCGCCAGGGCCGTGGATGGCCATGATCCGGTCTTCTCGACCCTGCCGGAGAATCCGTTGGAGGGGGCTCGCGTCTTCGACCAGAAGGGGTGCGGGAAGTGCCACGCCATCTGGGGTTCCGGGGGGACTCTGGGCCCGGACCTGGCGACTGTTGAACAAGGTTGGAGCGTCGTGGAGTTCGCGGGTATCCTGTGGAACCATTCACCGAAGATGATGGAAGCCATGGAGGAGATGAAAATCTCCCGGCCAAAATTAACGCCGGAAGAGATGACGGCCCTTACAGCGTATCTCTTTTACCTGAATTTTTTCGACAAGCCCGGGGACGCCGCCAGAGGCCAGAGACTCGTCTCCAACAAGGGGTGCATCACCTGTCATTCGGTCGGCGGCCGGGGAGGAAAAGGCGCACCGGCCCTCGATAAGTACGGCCACTATATCTCGCCGATCTTTCTCTCCACAGCCATGTGGAACCACGGCGCCAAGATGGCCGAGAAGATGCGTGAACGCCGGATTCCCCGGCCCCAACTGACGGGCCCGGATATCGCTGATATCCTGGCCTACATCAACGGGGCTGCGAAAGGGGAGGGCCGGCACTTTATTCACATGCTGGCGGGGAGCCCGAAACGCGGAGCGGAACTGTTTCGCGAGAAGAAATGTGTCGTCTGCCACTCGGTGAGAGGCAAGGGCGGGACCGTCGGACCGGACCTGGCTGAGAAGCGATTGCCCAGAAAGGCGAACGCGGTCGCTGCGATTATGTGGAATCACGCGCCGAAGATGTGGGCGAAGATGGCGGAACGTGACATCCCGGTCCCGACCTTCGCCGACAGCGAGATGGCGGACATCATTGCCTACCTTTCCTACCTGGTCTACTCCGATGAGCCCGGAAACCCGGTACGGGGTCAACAGGTGGTCCGGCAGAAAGGTTGCCTCCACTGCCACTCGATAAAGGGACGGGGTGGAGAGGAGGGACCGGACCTCGCGGCGGAGGAGGAGGAGGTCAACTCTCCGATCCGGCTCGTCACCGCGATCTGGAACCATGCCCCAAAAATGGAGAAGACGTTCAAAAAGGAGGCGATCCCGTGGCCGAATTTCACCGGCACGGAGATGGCCGATCTCGTCGCCTATATTATCAAAGCACAACATGAGTAGGGAGACCAGGTGGGGGAAGGGAACGCCAGCGGTCCCCTGATCACGCAACCAGGGAAGAGAAGCAGGGGCGCTTCACGAAAGGAGGAGGGTCATATGAGACTGCGAGCCGAGCGGATCGTCTCGATCATGTATGTGGCCACGCTGCTATCGGTCGCGAGCGCGGCCTTCGTAGCCCCGGCGTTTGGGGAGGACCTGGCGAAGGGCAAGAAGATCTACGTGGATAAGTGCCTGAAGTGCCACGGCGAGAAGGGGAGGGGCGACGGGCCCAGGGCCTACGATTTGTCGAAAAAGCCCGCAGACTACACCGATAAGGAGAAGATGTCGAAGTTCACTGATGCGGACCTGAAAAAGCTCGTGAAGGAAGGGAAGAAACCGATGCCGGCGTTCGGTGCGAAGCTGAGCGATGAAGACATCGGCGGCGTGATCGCCTACATCAGGACCTTTGCGGGGGCACGCGCCGAAAAATAGGCGCGCTTCCCTCTCTCGCTACAGGCAGTGGCGGATGGATCGCAAGAACCCCGCCACCACGCAACGTGGATATTATGCCGATAGCTTTCGCAATGAAGGCCGATCCGACATCGGTGGGGCGCCAGGCTCATTGTACTGATGACCGAGAGCCGACCGCGGTCGTCATGTTGGGGAAACCTTGATAAATATCAAAACGTTGTTTGATAATTAAGATTGTTCGGTGATCCAGCCGATGATACAAAGGCGGAAAAGCAGAAAAGACTTGACATCTGATTCGGGCATATTATAGGTTCATCTCCCAAACCAAGTAGAGTCGCGTTACCGGTCGAAACTCCACACAAGAGGGGTCGAAGATGAGGAAACGTGACACTGTTTTAGTCCTGCCAGTCTTGCTCGCCGCTGTCCTGCTCGTTGGATGGTCCTGCAGTCGCCTCCCGTGGTTGCCCGGTTCACCCTCCTCCGGGACTAAAGGGCTCATCGCCGAAGCGCCTTCCTCGACAAAAACCGACGCGCCGATGAAGTTTGCCGGTTTCCCGCCAGGCGCCAAGTATGTGGGGGCCGAAGCCTGCGTGGAGTGTCACCAGGAATCGACCGATTCCTTCCACAAGACGAAGATGGGCCACATCATGTCGGTGAACCCGCGGACCGAAAAGGAGCGGCAGGATTGCGAATCCTGTCATGGCCCCGGGAGTTTGCATGCGGAGGACGGGAGCGCCTTGGAGACGGTGATCACCTTCCGGAAGGGCGCCGAACCGGTCGAGGTGCAGAACGACACCTGCGTGAACGGCTGCCACGAGAAGGGTGAGCACACCTACTGGATAGGGAGCACGCACGAAATGCGCGGTGTGGCGTGCGTCTCTTGCCACAAGGTGATGGAGTCGGTGTCCGATCGGTACAACCTGGCGAAGCCGAACGTAATGGAGGTCTGCTCGCAGTGTCACTTGACCCGACGCGCCCAGCTCATGCGCAGCTCGCACATGCCGCTTCGCGAGGAGAAGATGACGTGTACCTCCTGCCACAGCCCTCATGGCACCACCACGCCGGCGATGCTGCGCGAAGACTCGGTCAACGAGAACTGTTACACGTGCCATGCCGAGAAGCGAGGGCCGTTCCTCTGGGAGCATGCGCCGGTTATCGAAAGCTGCACCAACTGCCATGAAGCGCACGGCTCCACCAACCCGCGGCTGCTGAAACAGAGGATCCCGCGCCTCTGTCAGGAGTGCCACATCGAGACCCGGCACCCCACGAGTCCATACCCGTTCCCCGTCGATTCATTAGGGGCTAAGACCCAGGCGAAGCAGCTCATCAATCGGGCCTGTGTGAACTGCCACCAGAAGATCCATGGGTCGAACCATCCCTCAGGCTTCGCCTTGGAGAACTGAGGCGGCGATGCGTACCGTGAGGAGGGGGGCCATGCGAAGACGAATAGACATTAGGCAGGTCGGGGGCATGCTGGTACTCGCCGTAGCCCTGTCGCTGGCAGGTGTGACAGCCTGGGCTGAAGAAAAGCCGGCCAAGGCTGAAAAGGCCGAAAAAAAGGCCCCTCCGGAGGAGGCCGTCCCTGCATGGGTCAACTGGCTTAACGCTGGACTGCCATTCGACTTCCAGCTTACCGGGTTGGATGTCGAGGGCGGCTACAGGTTCATGGGCGGCGATCGTAGCTCGGCGAAGTTCCAGGAGTACCGGGTCCTTCAGGAGAGCCCCTTCGTGGATCACGCCCGGCTTTCCCTTGAGACCAAAGACAAGAAGCGCTACGTCGAGTTCTCCACCTTCGATCCGTTCAAGAACGATCAGAGCTACAACCTCCGGGCCGGGAAGTACGGCGACTATGAACTGGAGATCTTCTGGGACCAGATCCCGCACGTCCTGAGCACGACCGGGCGGACTGCGTTCTCCACAACGCTGAATGATAGCACGGCCACCCTCACCTTGCCGTCTAACGCGCCGAGATCGACGACTTCGACGCTGCCCACGGCTGCGGTGCTGACCAACTATCTGAATAACAATGCCGTGCCTGTTGATTTGCAGTTCACGACCAGCAAGGGCGGGCTCAAGCTCAAGTACAACCTGACCGATTCGCTGGATCTCGGTGTCCGTTACACGTACACCGAAAAAGATGGGACCGTCCCCTTGGGCAATGGGCTCAGTAGCCCCGGTGGCCAAATCATCGAGCTGCCGGCTCCGCGCTTTGACCGGACCCATATTGCCGACGCTAAGCTCCAATATGCGCGACCTGGCTGGAACATCGGTCTTGGCTACACCGGCTCGTTCTTCGACCAGGGAATCAACAATATCACCTTCGACAACCCTCTCTACAAAGGCGCCCCCACCACTACCCTCTCTAATCAAGGCCTGACTACGATGGACCCGAGCAACCAGGCCCATAACATATTTCTGACTGGTGGCATCTCGCTGCCCCTTCGCACCAGGATCACGGGGAAGTTCTCCTATGGCTGGCGGTTGCAGGACGACCCCTTCGTCCAGCACACGGTCAATCCGACCCTGCTGGCGCTCACACCAGGGAGTCCCGGAAATCCCTGCCCGGGTGTTACGACCGCTACCTGCTTGAAACTGCCGAGCGGCAGCCTCGATGCTGATGTCAGGACGACCCTTGTGACCTTCAACATCAGTAGCCGGCCCTTCGCATTGCCACTCACGCTATACGGCGGCTATCGGTTCTTCGATTACGATGATCAAACACAAGAAATTGTGTTCGACAGTCATGTGGTCCGGGATGTGGGGCCGGTGGTGGTGGACACCCGTGTCAACGCGCCTTTCTCGTATACCAAGCATAACGCGAACGTGGGCGCCGGGTACCAGCTTCTCAGCAACCTCAATCTCAAGCTGGGATATGACTGGG
>JBGPUH010000202.1:0-4954 GCA_041491025.1 Methylomirabilis sp. (SeqCode) | reverse complement strand
GAATGTCGTCCCATATCTTGGCCCGATCCTCGGCGGAGGACTCGCCATGCTCACTGCCTTGATGCAATTCAAGAGCCTTACGCCTATCGGCAACGTCCTGATTCTCTATCTGTGCATCAAGCTCCTCGACGATGTGGTCATCCAAGCGGCAACAATCGGCAAGAGTGTGCACCTGCATCCAATGCTGCTCCTTGCCTCGGTCACCACCATCGGGCATACCTTTGGCGTGTTCGGAATGATCCTCGCGGTCCCGGCTGTAACCGTGCTGCAAGAGACCATGAAGCTGATGCTGGAACGCCGCCGCTACCGGGCCGGCGTGTGGGAGCCTCATCCTGGGAAAGGCGTTCCAGTACAGCCGTATGTCTGCTGAGCGGCATCGGCAGCGATGATCGAGCCGTCCCCCAGCGGGATCCCTCTATATATTGGAGGCGCTTGGCGATTTTCGGCTAACCCTGGCGGGGGATCTGGACGATCGATGTGCACACATTCGGGCGAGTGTTGTGCTGCATGTCGGATGGAGGATACGGCTCATGATTTATGAATACCGTGCATACTACGTGATGCCCGGGAAGATGCCGGCCCTACACGAGCGGTTTTCCAAGGTCACGACGTCTCTCTTCAAGAGACACGGGATGCAGGTGGTGGGGTTTTGGGAGACCATCATCGGGGAGAGCAATGAGCTCGTCTATATCCTGGCCTTCGACGATCTGGCCCACCGGCAGCGGGCGTGGGACGCATTCTATGCCGATCCGCAGTGGCAGGAGGCCAAGCGGGTCAGCGAGGCAGGCGGGCCGCTCATCGAGCGGATCGTGAATAAGATCTGGACACCTACCCCCTACTCCCCTCTCCAATAAGCAGCCCTTCCGCTTTGACCGGACCTATGCTATAAAGATCCGGTCGTCCCATGAGAGTCCCCATCGTCTAGTCCGGCCCAGGACGCGGCCCTTTCAAGGCCGAAACACGGGTTCGAATCCCGTTGGGGACGCCAGCCAAGCCAAGAGGTTCTTCCCCTGCCACTTCGTGACGGCGGAGATCCCTGGCCAAGGAGGCAACCGGGTAGTTCTGTGGGAGGGACCCAGCCATTGGATGTGAGCAAGGGCGTAGCGAGGTCATCGGGGATGCATGGACACCCACATGCCGTTCGTCGGCGGCTCGCTGCAGCGACGGCTCTCGCCGTAGTCGTACTGGTAATAGCGTTTTTCGGGGGAGGAGACCTCCTGGGGGCCAACGAGACCGTATACGGGAAAGGCCACCTGGCGCCTGACTTCACCCTCAAGACCGTGGAAGGGAAGACGATCCGCCTCTCCGACCTGCGCGGCAAGAAGGTCGTGCTCGTGAACTTCTGGGCCACCTGGTGTCCTCCGTGCCGACTCGAGATGCCAACGATGCAGCAGATCTACGCCGAGTACAAGAGGCGGGGCTTTGAGATTCTCGCCATCAACGTCGATGCCGATGCCACGCAGGAAATTCGCGACTTCGTGAAGGAGCTTCGGCTCACCTTCCCCGTGCTGCTTGATCCCCGGATGGAGGTCGCTCGGAGATACCGAGTCCGAGCCCTACCTGCTTCGGTGCTGATCAACCGCAAAGGGGTCATTCGCCACATTGGCCTGGGCTATCGGACCTGGACCGAGAAGGAGCCTCGGAGTGAGGTTGAGCAGCTCCTGCAATAGGATCCGGTCCTTCGCTCTTTCTCACGGCTTCCCTGTTGTACTGCAAATTCAGCAGCACCTGTAAGTCCGAATATCCCTCCTTTCTAGCAGCACCCTGTTCGCCCGGTCCTTACCACGTGATCAGCGCGGGGTCACCTCTATAGCTTGAGCACGATTGCCGGGTCTCCATACCGGTTGCGATCCGAGGGCAGGTTCATCCTCTGGTAGAACGCGTCGAAATCCGCGTTGTCGCGGGAGAAGCGCCGTTAGAGTCCACTGCCGCGAACCACGCGCACGTCTTCCTGGATGCTGTGACTGGCCCGAAACGGCCTCTCAGGATCTTCCGGAGCCTGCAGCCACGAGCCAACCCAATCGGGAGCCGACACGTAGTCTGTATCGAAAAACAGCTGCGCTGAAATCCGATCCACTCTGGCGACGGTCAGCTCGGCAGCCGGCTTCAGCCGTCTCAACGGGCGGAGCGGCGCCAAGATCCACACCCTGCCCACCGGCTCCGCCCATGGGGCGCAGGCAAACAAGCGGCCCAGCAGATAATCGATCCGTCGTCCATGCCCCGCGACGAGCAACGTCCCTTCTCAGCCAGAAGGGCGAGTGGGGCCTCGCAGCATTTCGACCGGTATGCGCATCCGGTGAATGGCAAAACGTATGACAAGCACCGCTCCAGTTTGGCTTGGGCAGCGAGCGGCAAACACCCATGCAGCGGCCAGGCGAGGTCGATCCATCGTGAGGCTTCGGAGAGAGCGGGGTCACTCGTAGAGAGACCCGTGGTCGCTGATCGCCCCTTCGGCTTGCCGATCCTGAATCCTCTCTCTCTGGCGCGCTCGAGACTTCCGCACTACCCGATTCCAGTCCGTTGAAAGCTCGGCGCTCGCTTACGAATCTGGGGTGGGAAGATCTGCGTCGAGTGTGCTTTTCAAGCCTCCCCTCGCAAGAGAGGTAGCGGTTTTCTGGAGCGCTAGGCCAAGGACATGTCCGATACCATCACATGGCTGGCGCGAAATGGGCATCCCGCTGCCAGGCACTCTGGAAAGGGCCGTGAACCGGCTGTCGCTCCTTTTCACCCTCCATCGCCCACCTTTCATCCCACGCGGATTCACAGCAATCAGCTCCTATCCCCACATTCCCCACAGGGACGGCTGTGGCCCTAACGACTGAGCGGTTCAGGCTCCGTGCGTCGGAAAAACCGATGTCACCGCAAAAAGTTGACCGGCGCGGTCGGGGGAATGTAGAATACCGGTCAGATGAGACCTCTCCCGGATATCCGATAGCCGGAGTCTTGAAGACGGTGTATTCACTTCATTTCTCCTGTTTGAGGATCCCTCCGGTAGCATCGAGCCCACCCGGAAGGGCGCAGGGGTCATTCCCTACGTTGACCTGATCGGGATCAAGATTCTCCTGGACCGTTACGGTCTATCGGCGAAGCTCCATCCCTCTTTCAGGGAGGAGTGTCAAGCGGTGGAGTCGCGCCCAAATCTTCTAGACGGAGGTAGACACATGTCAACCCGATGGCTTTTGACAGGCTTGCTCGCCGGCTTTTTTCTCTGCAATACGATGGAGGCCGGCGCCGCCGAATTTACCTATCGAGGGGTTAAGTTTGGAATGACGAGAGAGGGGGTTTCGAAGCTCGTTCCACTGATTCCAAGAACCAACCAGGCATTAGGTAGGGCTGGTAGCACGGCGAAGGCGGTCTATTTTCAGTTCGATGAGAAGGATTCCCTCTACGGCATCGAGCTCAATTACCTGATCCCGGAAGCGTCACCGATCATGCGGCGTGCAATGCGGAGAGCGCTGCAGGAGAAGTATGCGGTCGTCAACCCGTCCGAAAAGGTCTGGGACCTCGGTGACGCGGTCATGACATTTGAAGAGTACAATATGGGAGGCCAGGCATACCTGAAGGTCATTGCGACGCACAAGCGGTTGTACGACGAATACCTCGACCGGCTTGCCACTCAGCTTGGGGCCTCAGTGCAGGACTGACACGAAGCGTCTGGGCGCACCTGGCAACCGGCAGGTCGTTCCCGGCACCTCTGCTGGAATACCGTCGCGAGAATGAGCACAGCCTGGAGAAGGAGGATCACCGTGGCCACTGAGACCTTGACCATCATCGACAACCGAACCGGAAAGACATATGAAGTCCCCATCGAGCATCGAACGATCAAGGCCATGGATCTTCGCCAGATCAAGACCTCTGACGATGATTTCGGGTTGATGACGTATGACCCGGCCTTCACCAACACCGCCTCGTGCAAGAGCAAGATCACCTATATCGATGGAGAGAAAGGAATTCTCAACTACCGGGGCTTCCCGATCGAGCAGTTGGCCGAAAAGAGCACCTTCTTGGAAACCGCCTATATCATTCTCTATGGGGAACTGCCAACCGGGGAGGAGATGGACGAGTTCGTGTACCAGATCACCCATCACACGATGATCCACGAAAACATCAAAAAGTTCATGGACGGCTTTCACCACGACGCCCACCCCATGGGGATCCTGGCTGGAACGGTAGGCGCCCTGTCCACCTTCTACCCCGACGCAAAGAATATCCTTGATCCAGCTTCTCGGCGGTTGCAGATCCACCGCCTGATCGCCAAGATGCCGACGCTGGCGGCCTACGCCTACCGTCACAGCCTCGGGCTCCCTTACACCTATCCGGATAATAACCTGAGCTTCACCGGGAATTTCCTCAGCATGCTCTTTCGCATGACAGAGCCCAGCTACTATCCGCATCCTGTCCTGGAGAAGGCTCTGGATGTCCTGTTCATCCTCCACGCCGATCACGAACAGAATTGCAGCACCAACGCCATGCGGTGCGTCGGGAGCTCCCACGTCGATCCATTCTCGGCCGTCGCCGCCGCAACGGCTGCCCTTTACGGCCCCCTGCATGGCGGCGCCAACGAGGCCGTGCTGAGGATGCTGAAGGAGATCGGGTCAAAGGACAAGGTCGCTGCCCACATCAAGAAGGTCAAGGCGGGCGAGGGAAAGCTCATGGGATTTGGCCATCGGATCTACAAGAATTACGATCCCAGAGCAAAGGTGATCAGGCGGCTGGCCGAGGAGGTCTTCGAGGTGACGGGGAAAAACCCACTCTTGGATTTGGCCATTGAGCTGGAGAGAATCGCCCTGCAGGACGAGTACTTCATCACTCGGAAGCTCTACCCGAATGTCGATTTCTACACTGGCTTGATCTACGAGGCGATGAAGTTCCCCGTGGACATGTTCCCGGTCCTCTTCGCCATACCTCGCACCGCCGGCTGGATCGCGCAGTGGGAAGAGATGCTGCTCGACCG
>JBGPUH010000201.1:0-4957 GCA_041491025.1 Methylomirabilis sp. (SeqCode) | reverse complement strand
TTTCCATTGGGCTTGATGCCGACGATGAAGGTGATAGGGCGGTGTTTCCCGATCTCTTCGACGATCACGGCGAAGCCAAGCCGCTCTCCGTTCCGACGGATTCGGTAGGTGATATAGGCATCTTCCCAGATGGACGGTCGTGTCCGCCCGAGGAGCCCTCTCATGTGCTGACGCAACACCTCCGTTGAGGGGACGATCGTCTTTTCGAAGCGAGTGCCCTCCGGAAAGACCGCCCTTGGGGCCTCGTCCTCGTTCAGGAATATCCCCTCTTGGGCGTTGAGCAGGTCCGGCGTGAAGGCCAGCAGGGCTTGACTGAGAATAGAGGTGAGGAAGCGGCGTCGGGAAAGCATGCTCATCCTTATAACATGGCGGCTCGCGGAGGGCAAAGGAGAAGCTCTCCCCGACCTCGCATTTTCCTCCTCAGAAGCCGAAGGCAACGCCGACTAACAGCGCATGAGCGTCGTCTTCGTTGGACTGGGCCGGCAGGAAATTCGTGACCTCAGCCAAGCTTCGTCCCGAGTTGGTTTTCGTATACTCATAGGCCAGTTGAAAGACCACCAGGGGAGTCGGTCTGTAGGCTAGGCCGGCTGTGACCCGATAGAGTTGCCGGTTTTCCTGTTCGAGGTTGGTGAGCACACCGTCCGCGAATTCAGCCTCCCTGACCAGCCCGTTGAGCCAGACCTGCTCCCCGCGTAAGATGGCGATGAGCTGGGGGTTCTCGAAGTACCGTCCGAAGACGGTCGGAGTCAGGAACTCCGGCCAGAAGCGGTAGCGCCCTTCAATCCAGTACCCATGCTTGTTCCTGGCAAGCCCCGCCAGCCCGAACTCAACCGAGGCGTCGAAGTTGGGGCTGGCGCTGGGAGGGATGTTGGTTGATTGGTCCACGGCCACCTGGGCGAAGCTCCTGGCCACCCGATCGACGTTTCGGAAGTGGGTGTTGACGTACTCGGCTTCGATCTCGAATGGCCCGATCGTCGTCAAGCCGTCGATGGCGAAGGCGATGAGCGACTCGTCGCTCAAGAACTTTGGGGTGTAACGCCCGTAGTAGAACGAGCCGGCGATCTCCTGGCCCGGGAAGGGGCTCCAGGCCAGGCGGGTCGCGACCGCCTTGCTGTCCTTCATGTCGAGCTTGGCCGTTCCCCTGAATGGCCTGAACTCGACGCCCAGTTCGAGCTTGTCCCGTTGCGGATCCCGGGTCTGGGCGATCTTGTTCACCTCGGCGTCGAGGGCGACACCGTTGATGACGTAGGCTTGATAACTGAGTTTCCCCAGGTCTCCCAGAGGGATGTCGCCCAAGAAACCGGCCCCCAGCTCGGGCCAGGCCGCGTCCACCGGCAGGACCGGGACACCGCGATCGACGAGGGAGCGGCGGGCGATGTTCCAGCGGTTGTCATCGTGGTTGATGTTGAACCGGCCCAGCGGGACCAACACCTGACCGGTGCGGAACTTCAGCCAGTCGTACAGGTCGTACTGGAACCAGAGCTGCTCGATGGAGATCTCCGATCCATCGGTGCCTTCGATGGCCTCAGAGACACGTAGTCCGCCCGCCTCGAGCTGGGTCGTCCTCGCGAGTTCGAGCGAGGTGAACCGTTCGAATTCCAGCTCCATGTAGATCCGCATCGGGTCCACAGGCTTGGCGTCCGCAGTGAGGACGAATCGCCGGAACGTGAAGGTATTGCTCTGCTCCTTGAGGCTGTTGCCCTCGAATCTGACCGAGCCGTACCCACCGATCTTTACCCGCTCGGCCAACTCGGAAGAGACCCGCCGCGCCTGCTCCCGCAGGCTCGCCGTCTCTTTCTTGAGGTCTTCTTTTTGCGCAGCCTGTGCCGCCTCCACCTCCCGTAACTTTTGATCCTGTCGCTGCCTCTCGTCCCTCATCTGCTGAATCTGTCGTTGAAGGTCCTGGAGCTGCTTTTCCAGGTCATCCAGTGTCGCTCCGAATGCCGTCCCGACGGAGATCATCCCGACACTCAACACAACGAAAAGGATCCGCAATCGTTTCATGGGCTGCTCCTCGCCTCTCATCAATACAGCTTCGGGTAATTGCTTTGCCACCACTGGGGGCCTTTTCCCTGGACTTGCTGTATGGAGGTTGCTAGAATTGCGCTGCCAGGAAGGCCGTAAAAGAAAAGGGCTCCACGGGGCCGTTTGATGAAATGGCCTTCCGAGGCTGCAGGCGGCTCCACCGCACCAGCCGCCAAGCAGGGCGCGGTGGGGTCGCCTTCTATTTAGTGGTTGAACCCTCGAACCAGTTAGAAGCTGCCGCTAATAATTGCCCTCCTCAAGTACCTCCTGTTCCCTGAGCCATCCACACCCCTTCGCCACCCCCTCAGCGGGTGGCTGCGGCTTTCGGGACTTCCTGCCGGGTCGGATTCGGTCGTGCCGTCGCCTTCACCGCCCTCAGGAAGGCCCAGCTCATGATGCCGAGATACCCGAAGTAGGCCAACACCTGGATCACGGTCGGTTCATCGTGATACCCCATGAAGGCGTGCAGCAGCCGGCCGAGGAAGCTCTCGCTATCCAGGATCGCTTTGGTGCTCCAGGCGGTCGTCCCAAGGAGATGAAAGCCGGCTTCGTGGAGGGCCATGAAGATATGCGCGCAGAGGCCGGCTGCGATGAAAATGAGCAGGAAGCCGGTCACGATGAAGAAGCGTCGCAGGTTCAGCCGTATCGTCGAGGCGAAGATCGTATAGGCGATCGCCGCTGCCAGCACCAGTCCCAGGATGGCGCCCGGCATCAGCCCCCCGCCAGACACCCGGGTGGTGAGGGCTGTGAGAAAGAGGGCGGTCTCCAGCCCCTCGCGCAGCACGGTGATGAAGGCGAGGGTCCCAAGGGCCAGGACCTGGCCCGTCGAGATCGCCAACTCGGCCTTGACCTCCGCCTCCCCCTTGAGTTTGTGAGACTGGCGCTGCATGTAGAGCACCATGTAGCTCAGGATGGGCACGGCGATGGCAGATGCTGTCGCCTCGAACAGGGCGGCCCGATGGCCTTCGAACTCCACGGCAAGCCTCTGAAAGATCATGGCTAACCCGATGCTGGCCAGCACGCCCACGATCGTCCCAGCCCAGATGTATCGGCTGAGGGCGGGGCGGCCGACCTTCCTCAGGTATCCCAAGAGGATTCCGGTGATGAGGAAAGCCTCCAGTCCCTCCCGAATGGTGATGAGCATTCCAGCGATCATTGTTCCTCCTTTGCGAGTCGTCTCGGATCGGCTCGAGGTCACGCCACTGGCTTAGATGACAATGAATATCATTTTCAATTACGGCCCCGACAAAAACCCCGGAAGTTCCGGGGTGTCTCAGCGGGCCCCAACCGCGCGAACCCTTCCCGCCCCCCTGTTGGTGTTCGCGCGGCACTCGCGGCAGAAACCGTACAGCTCCAACTTGTGATACCGAAGAGTGAAGGCAAACCTGCGGGCGACCTGTTCCTGGAGCGCCTCGATCTTGCAGTTCTCGAATTCGGTAATCTTGCCACAGCCGGTGCAGATCATATGATCGTGGTGGCGCTCACTGGAGGCATGCTCGAAGAGGGCGCGTCCCTCCCCGAATTGCCGTTCGTGGGCGAGCCCTGCCTCCTTCAAAAGTTTCAGGGTCCGATAGATCGTGACGAGTCCGATCCGGCGGTCCCGCCCGCTTACCCGACGGTAGAGGGCCTCCGCGCTGATGTGCGTATTGGTGGCAAAGAAGGCCCTGGCGATGAGCTGGCGCTGGCGGGTCGCCTTCAGCCCGGCTCGGGTCAAGTGCTGTTGGAATCGTCGGAGTTTATCGGGCATCGAGAGTGAAAGTGAAAATGATTATCAGTGTCAATAGACTGGGGAAGTGTAGGCCCTGGGCAGTGCGGTGTCAAGAAAAAACTTCGCTGCATGTCGCGTCGGCGGTCGGCAGGGGAGGTGGAGGAGGCTTGTGGCGACAGCACGGGCGTGGTCGAGGCCTATGGCGCGCGGGCGGCCGGAGGTTCGGGTGGGAGCTTCGTCACGGGCCCGAACGGCATGAGCGCAGGTTCCAGTGCTTTGGCCTCACCCACCAGCAGGATGGCCAGGTCCTCCGGCCTGAGATATCGCTTGGCCACCTCTTGCAGCCGCTCGGGGGTTATTGCTCGGTAGCGCTCGAGGAGGGTCTGGTAGTAGTCGGATGGCAGGCCCTGGAACTCGAGCAGCAATAACTGACGAACCGTCTCCATCGGATCGGCAAACCGGTGGAGGAACGAGTTCGCCAGGGCTTCCTTGACCGTTTCGAGCTCGGGCTCGCTCACCAGTTCCTCCCGCAGCCTCTTGATCTCCTCAAGAGCGGCGGTGATGGTTCGCGGGGCGGCGTCGGTCCGGGTAAACGCGATCACCCTGAACAATCCTGGCACGCGCCCTTCGGTCCCGAACCGGGAGCCGACGGAATACGCCAACCCCTCCGCCGACCGGACCCGCTTCGTAATGCGCGAAATGAACCCCCCGCCCCCGAGGAGCTGATTCATGAGCTCGATGGCCTGCCTGTCTGGGTTGGCACGATCGACGCCGAAGTGCCCGATCGCAATGCCGGTCTGAGGGACCGATTTGTCAACCAGGAAGACCCCGGCCTTGCTGGCGGGCTCGACGGAAGGAATCGGAGGCAGCAACAGGCTTCCATCGGCCGGCCACCCCCCGAAGAACCGTTCGAGGAGCGCAACCAGGGACTCCTTGTCGAAATCGCCGGCCGCGGCCAACATCAGGTTGTCGGGGCGGACGTGACGCCGGTGAAAGGCGATCAGGTCCTCGCGGCTGATGCCGCGGATGGAGGTCTCGCTGGGCTCGCGGCCAAGCGGGTGTCGGTCAGTGTAGTGGAGCGCAGCGAACTCTTTCTGCAGCAGCTCGGCCGGGTTGTCGCGCCTGCGTCGAATCTCCTCAAGGATGCGGCCCCTGGCCAGCTCCAGTTGGCCGGGATCGAAGGCCGGTCGGAGGAGCACGTCGGCCAGGAGCTGCAGGCCCCGC
>JBGPUH010000200.1:0-5028 GCA_041491025.1 Methylomirabilis sp. (SeqCode) | reverse complement strand
GTCGCCAGTGTTGGCCTTCTTCGACCGGCGCGAGTTCTGAGCGCGGAGGCGTAAGATGTTCGAGAAGTTCGTCAGGATTCGACCCCATCTCAGACGGCATCGGCGGATCTTATTCATTGGGCTTGCCGCTCTGGTCCTCACCGATGCATTCGGCTTGGCCATCCCCTGGCTCACCAAGGACGCCCTGGACTCGTTCCTTGCCGGCGCGGGACATGCGAGCGCCCTCTGGAAGTACCCTGCCCTCATCGTGGTGGCCGCCTGCTTCCAGGGTCTCTTCCGCTATTTCTGGCGCACCCACGTCTTCGGGTTCTCCAGGCACGTCGAATGGGATTTCAGGAACGCCATCTTCGCGCACCTGCAGCGCCTGCCGCTCGCCTACTTCCAGCGCACCAAGACTGGCGACCTGATGTCGCGGCTGACCAACGACATGGTCTCCTTCAGGGAGATGCTGGGCGTGGGCGCCATGGCCACCATCGACGCCATCGTCATGATCTCCAGCAGCTTGACGTTGATGGCGGTCATCGATCCCCTGATTACGGTGTGGAGCCTGCTGCCTCTGCCCGGGATCACAGTGCTCGTTCTTCTCTTCGGAAACCGGATCTTCGAGCGGTATCGGGATGTCCAGCAACACCTGAGCACCGTCAGCACATTCGTCCAAGAGAACATTGCCGGTATGCGGGTGGTCCAGGCCTATGTTCAGGAAGAGAATCAAAAGGCGCGCTTCGAGGAGCTGAGCAAAGAGTACCTGGTCAAGAACCTCGATCTGGTAAAGCTCTGGGGCCATGTCTGGCCGTTGATGAGCGTCCTGTCCGGTATCGCCGCCACGGTCGCGTTGTGGCTCGGCGGACGAAAGGTTGCCCTGGGAACGATGACGCTCGGCGAGCTGGTGGCGTTCTTGGGCTACCTGGGCATGCTCGCCTGGCCTGTCATGGCAGTCGGATATGTGATCAATCTCTACCAGCGGGGGTCGGCCGCCCTGGCGCGCCTCCTGGAGATCCTCGATGAGCCTGTCGCCGCAGGGTATGCGGCGCCCGGAACGGCCCGGGTGGCTGAGGTCCTCGGGGGGATCGAGTTCCGCAACCTGTCCTTCCGCTATGCGCCGGATGCGCCCCTTATCCTGCGAGCGATTGATCTCAAGATCCCTGCCGGCACCTGGTGTGGGGTGGTGGGCGAGACCGGAGCCGGGAAGAGCACGCTCGTCAATCTCCTCCCCCGCCTGTTCGAGGCACCACCGGGAACCATCTTTATTGACGGCATCCCGCTCGCACACCTTCCGCTCCAGGCCCTGAGGCGGGCGATCGGCCTGGTCTCCCAGGATGTCTTCCTTTTCTCCGACACGATCAGAGAGAACATCCTGTTCGGAAGCAGGGACTCCACGCCGGAGGAACTGGAGACGGCAGCCGATCTCGCGCAGCTCATGCCGAGCATCGAGGCGTTCACACACCAGTTCGACACCGTACTGGGAGAGCGGGGGGTCCGACTGTCGGGAGGCGAGAAACAACGGACAGCACTGGCCCGCGCCATCGTCAAGAATCCCCCCATTCTGATCCTGGACGACGCCTTCTCGAGCGTTGACACCGAGACCGAGGAGCGCATCCTGGAGCAGTTGAAGGGATTCATGCGTGGACGGACCGCAATCCTGATCTCGCATCGGATCTCGACCGTGAAGGATGCTGACCAGATCATCTACCTGAAGGGTGGCCGAATCGTCGAACGCGGCAGCCATGAGGAGCTTCTGGCCCTGAAGGGCCACTACTACCATCTGTATCGGCGCCAGCTCCTGGCTAGGGAGCTGGAGACGCTGGGCGACAACGGGGGCCCTGGATCATGAGGGAACAGCAGGAACATCAAGACGACGAGGTCTTGGGCAAGGCCTACGATGCCCGCCTCATACGGCGCCTGCTGACCTATTTGCGGCCGTATCGGCTCTGGGTCGTCATTTCCCTTCTGCTGCTGTTCCTGACCACCGGGCTGCAACTCCTCGGGCCATACATTACCAAAGTTGCTGTGGACACGTATATCGCGACCCGCGACTTTCATGGACTCGACTTCGCGGTGTTGGCCTACCTGGCCACCGTCCTCCTGGCCTTCCTGTCTCAATATGCCCAGAGCTACACCATGCAATACACCGGGCAGTGGGCCATGCATGACCTCAGGATACAGCTCTTCGCTCACCTGCAGCGGCAAGACCTTGCCTTCTTCGATAGGAATCCGGTCGGCCGGTTGATGACCAGAGTCATCAACGATGTGGAGACCCTGAACGAACTATTCGGATCGGGCGTAGTGGCCCTGCTGGGCGACCTGCTCACACTGGTTGGGGTCGCCGCCGCGATGTTCGCGCTGGACTGGCGCCTGGCCGTGATCTCATTTGTCACTTTTCCCTTCATGCTGCGCGCGACAGCCGCCTATCGCAAGCGGGCGCGGGAGAACTACCGCGAGAGCCGAAGGATCCTGGCCCGGATGAATGCCTACCTCCAGGAGAACATCTCCGGCATGGCCACCATCCAGGCCTTCGGTCAGGAAACCCGCCACTTCCGCAACTTCAAAGAGATCAATACCCAACATCGCGACGCGCTGCTCAAGAGTATCCAGTACAATGCGGCCTTCTTCCCGTCGATCGAACTCTTCAGTGCGATCACGGTCGGCTTGGTGCTCTGGTACGGGGGCGGGATGATCCTGGGCGAGCGGCTCCTCCCTGGCGTCGTGATCGCCTTTATCCAGTATGTCCATCGCCTCTTCACGCCGATCCGCGACCTGGCGGAGAAGTACAACATCCTCCAGGCGGCGATGGCGTCGAGTGAGCGGGTCTTCAAGCTGCTCGACGTTCGACACGCCCTCGCCGACCCGGCCGCGCCCACCCAACCCGCTCACCTTCGCGGCGAGATCGAGTTCAAGGACGTCTGGCTTTCCTACGTGCCAGGCGAGCCGGTCCTCAAGGGGATCTCTTTTCGGGTGGCGCCGGGCGAAAAGGTCGCGCTGGTGGGCGCCACAGGCGCCGGGAAGACCTCGATCATATCAGCCCTGTGTCGGTTCTACGACGTCGAGCGCGGGAGCGTTCGCATCGACGGGATCGACGTGCGGGAATGGGAGAAGCGGACCTTACGGCGCCACCTCGGGTTGGTGCTGCAGGATGTCTTTCTCTTCTCGGGAGATATCGCCCGCAACATCAGTCTCAGTGATCCAGCCATCCCACACGAGCGAGTAGCCGAGGCGGCCCGGCGCGTCCACGCGCAGAGCTTCATCGATCGACTTGCGGGCGGGTTTCAGGCAGTCGTTCAGGAGCGCGGCTCGACCTTGTCTCAGGGGGAGCGCCAACTCCTCTCCTTCGCCAGGGCGCTGGCCTTCGATGCCCCGATCCTGATCTTGGACGAGGCGACCAGCTCGGTGGACACCGCTACGGAGTTGCTGATCCAGGATGCCCTGAAGGAGCTGCTGTGCGGACGCACCGCGCTGATCATCGCCCACCGTCTTTCCACCATCCAGTTCGTGGACAGGATCCTTGTCCTACACAAGGGGCGTATCCGAGAAGAAGGGACCCACCAGGAGCTGTTGGCCAGCGGCGGACTCTACTCCAGGCTCTATGAGCTGCAGTACCAGCCTCTCGCCTAATGCGGACTAGGGTTTCGCAATCAGCAAATTAGCCATCAGCGATCAGCCATCGGCTCTCAGCAACAACTCGCTTCGTTGAGAAACAGTTCGCGATTCAAGCCGAAGGATAGTGCAAAACCGGTGTTTCCCCCCTCTTGCTGACTGCTGACTGCTGAAGGCTGAAAGCTTAGCGGCAGCGTCGGGTTATTCGATCCTGGCGATGGATGTGGCTGGCAGGAGATTCATAAGGCGACTGAGCGCTTTATCCAGGTAGGCCGGGTCTTTCGATTCGAGGGTAAGGGTGACCTTGTACTCCGGGTTATTCGGCGCCGGATAGGACCCGAGGAGGAGGGTTGGGTACTCGCGCATGACGGCGTTCAAATGCTCGGCGATCGAGCCCTCCCCGGCAGTGACGAAGACCTTTTTGAGGTAGAACGGGGCGTCCCGAAAGCGCTCCTTGATGCCCTCGAATTTTTGTCGCAGGATCTCCGGGACGCCCGGGAAGATGTAGATGTTCTTGAGGACGACCACCGGAAAGACGAGGTCCGGCTGGCCGAACAGCTCGGCGCCCTCCGGCACCTGCGCCATCCGAAGGTGGGCCCTGTTGACCTTTCCTCCGTATAGTGTTCGGAGCACCCGCTCGAGGTCGGGATGGCTGATGACCTGCCGGCCTAATCCCTTGGCGATTCCTTCGATGGTCACATCGTCGTGGGTCGGCCCGACACCGCCTGTGGTGATCACAATGTCGTATGCGCTCGAGAAGGTGGCGGTCTCCTTCGCGATACAGTCAACGTCGTCAGGGATGACCGAGATCCGTTTGATCTCGACGCCCAGCGCGCGAAGCTCTCGGCACAGGTATGGCGAGTTGGCGTCTTGAACCTTCCCCGAGAGGATTTCGTTGCCGATGATCAGAATGCCTGCGGTTGTAGTCATTGTGTGGGTCCGGCGGGACGTGAACATCCCGCTGAGGTGACATATCATACTGCCTTGCGGCCGTCTTGACAATTGCCTTTTACCGGTGATTGTGGTGGCATGGGCCGAGGCCGGGGTAGACGGCTGGTACCGTTCCAACTAATACACACGTCTGTAATCTTGTTGCAAAGGCGCGGGTCCTGTCCGTCGGCAGCCCCATCCGTCCTCACTCCACCCATCCCCCAGTGGGGCCCTTCCGTTGCGGGCGGATGGGGCGCCCCGCCTCGGCCACCCGCCCGATGTAATTTTAAAATTGTCGTTTGTATTAATTACGCCACACTGGTGAGGCTAGGGAAAGCGAGAGTTCTTGGCAGGACACGTGTCAGTAATTGTCCGCAACACGTTGGAACGGCCCTAGCGTGAGGGAGCGCGCATGCCGCGAGAAAACACGATCCTTCAGGTTGGAGATCCGGCGCCAGACTTTTGCCTTCGAGCCATTGACGGCCGGGAGATATGGCTTTCAGAGTT
>JBGPUH010000199.1:0-5037 GCA_041491025.1 Methylomirabilis sp. (SeqCode) | reverse complement strand
GGAGCAAACAGATAGCCTGCCCATGGCGGGCTAACATTCGAAGGAGTGATGACCTATGCGGATCTGGCGGGATCTCTCGTACCTGGCCCTGGCAACCTCCTTCGCCAGCCTGGGGATTGCAAACGTTTCCTGGGTGGCCGTGACGAGATTCGGGGGATTAAGCCCAAGAGCCTATGCGGCCGGCGCGGTCATTGGCCTTCTGTACGCCATCGCCTTCATGCTCATGGAGCTGGTGCAGCGGAAGGGATAGAGCTGCTTCCAAGATGACGTAGTGTCTCTTGACCGCGAGCGCTGTCGTGGGCTCCCGTTGCCCTCAAGAGCTGGCTGGGCGCATGCGGAGTAGCTCGGACCTGCGGCGAGAGATGCTGTCGGGAAAACCAAGTGACCGCGTGATCAAGTAATCCCGATCCACAGGGCAGGCGACGCGATTCATTAGTGGGTGACTTCCTTATCGGACCCGGTGCGGCTCGAGAAGACATGTGAGGCGTGATGGTGGACCATCTGCCAGATGCCGTTGGTCTTCTCGTAGATGTTGGTGGATAGGAGCGTGGTTGCGGTCACATCTTGTTGGACCTGGGAGAGGAGGTTTTCCGTCAAGACCACCCACGCCAATGGGCCACGGATTTGCACCCGGACATCGGTCAGGGTAAAGCGGATCTCCTTGGTATTGGAGAAGATCATCTCCCAGCTCGCTCTCACCGCCTCCCATCCCGAAAGCATCGACCACCCGGGATGTATGCATTTGATATTGTCTCCCCTTGCCCACACAGCCACCATTCGCTGGATGTCCAGGCTTTCAAAGGCTCGATAGAAGTTGGCGTTGACCTCCAGCACCTGGAGTTGTTCTTGCTCGGGTGTGGTCATGAACCCTCTCCCTTTCTGGTCTCAGTGTTCGACGTCCATGCCCGCCGTATTCCAGTGCCGTTCCAGCGTGATGCGCCGAATGTGAGCGGCGTCCCGTATGGCAATGGTCGCGACGGCGCGGAACGGCAAAGTCGCCATACATAGTTGGAACGGTACTAGCTCGCCTTCGCGGCTGGACACGCGACGATGATGTTTCCGTCCACGACCTGAACAGACAGCCGCTCGAGGTACTCTCCAGGACACGGTCCGGCCACGCATTTCCCGGTAGCGGGATCGTATGTGGCGCCGTGGGTGGCGCAGATGATGAAGCGGCCATCCTCAGACAAAAATTCGTTTTCAAACCAGTCCATAGGCATCGGAATGTGGCAACACCGATTGAGATACGCGTAAAAGCTCCCGCGATAGTTGACAACAAATCCCTCGACCGGCTGCCCGTTCCAATTCAGAATGAACTTTTTCGTGCAGCCCGGTTGAAGCTCCTCGGCACGCGCCACCTGCTGTTCAATGAGATCTCTTGACATCTCGCCTTGCAATCCTTGGTTCTCCAAAGTAGCGTGATTATACTGATCTCGACAGCAAAAGAAAAGGGCGCCTTGTCTTGACAGCCCAGAGACCCTTGGGTATAGTAACTTGACCTGAGCGCCGGCGTAGCTCAGTTGGCAGAGCAGCTGATTCGTAATCAGCAGGTCGAGGGTTCAAGTCCCCCCGCCGGCTCCAGTTGCTCGATCGACGCGCCGAGTCAGGGCTGAACCTCTCAAAGGACCCGGTGATCGACTTTGCTGGCGTTGCGTGGACCCGTGTGATGGTGTGTCATCCTACCATTGACACAGGAAGAAGGGGGGAAACGTGAGACCCCCACAATTTCTGGTAGATTCGGTCTCCGGTTTTATTTGACGCTATGCGGCGTAATGTCTTGACATCCTGGATAAAGGGTGGTATAAGGAATTACATAAAGGATTGCACCCCGGTGATCGGGAGAGAGTGTAGAATCACCCTCAAAAAGGGGTAGCGATTTCACTCGAATTTTATCCCCGCGATTCGGATATTCAGACCTTATTTACCCTCCGATGGTCTTCCGGGCCAGACGGCTGGCCCACACTTCCACTTACCAGTGCCGTTCCAACTTGATACGCCGAATGTGAGCGGCATCCCTTGTGGCAATGGTCGCGACCGCGCGGAACGGCAGAGTCGGCATAAATAGTTGGAACGGTACCAGCACCATCAGATCCTCGATCTCGGCAGTGGCTGCTTTTCTTCTGAAAGGAGGTGAGAGAGGACAAAGATGGATAACCCGATCAGTTGGTTCGGCGGCACACGGTTCGCTGGGTTCAGTGAAGACGAGATCCGGGCGATACGAGAGGGCGCTGCCTTAAGAGCGCGTCGGGATATGGCTGCTCTCCGGCAGGAGAGATGGCGTTCAGCAGAGCCGAAGAGCAAGCGTAGTCTCAAGCGCAAAGCCGCGTAGGTCGTCGGGCTGTTTCAAGAGTGAGGAAGATCGGAGACAGTGGGCGGGCAGGAACGCCCGGGGGGGGGCAGACTGTCGGTTGGGATGAGATCGAAAAGCCCGAAGGGCAGGGTGGGCCTGCGGTGTTTTCGCGGCGCTGCTGCAGGGGTGATGGTTCTCACTCTCATTGGGTCAGCCCTCGCCGTTGAAGGCAAGCCGCCCGCAGCGGAGCGGAAGCCGCCGCCCGACCGAACGACGACGGCAGAGGCGCATTATGAACTCGGAGTTGTGTACCATCAGCGGATGTTCGCTGATCTCGACCAAGCCATCGCCGAGTATGAACAGGCGGTCAAGCTTCGGAGCGACTTCGCCGAGGCACACTATCATCTGGGCCTTTCGTATCACACGAAGGCCAAGTTGGGCATAGACGATAAGGCTCTTTACCGCAAGGCGCTGAAAGAGTACAAGCTGTATCTGAAGTACATGCCAAAGGGCCCACTGGCCGAAAAGGCCCGGCAGAATATCAAGGCAGTGGAGTCACGCCTTCGATAAGGATTTGGGTTATGAAGTTCAGGAGCGGGATCGGCGGACGTGCTTTCATCCTGTTTTTTCTTGTGGGGGCGCTGCTTGCATTCCCCCACCCTCGATGTGCATACGGCTTCACGATCATCTCTGAAGCCGAAGAGAACGAGATCGGCAAGAAGGCTGATGAAGAAATCCTCAGACGCTTCGGACGGTACCGGGACCAGGAGCTGCAAGCGTATGTCGAATCGATCGGCCAGCGGCTGCTGGAGGGGATTGGCCCGACCAGTTTCCGCTACAGCTTCAAGATCATCGATATGCCAGAAGTCAACGCCATGGCTCTGCCGGGCGGCTACATCTATATCACCCGAGGGATGCTGGGGATGCTGAACACCGAGGCCCAGCTCGCAGGGGTCCTCGGCCACGAAATCGGCCACGCGACCGCCCGCCACGCGGCGAAGCAACTCACAAAGGCGTTTGGCGCGCAGATCCTGTCGTTGGGTCTGATGGTGCTCAGTCCGGGGGGTCGGGAGAACGCGGGGAACTGGGCGATGGTTTCGACCGCGCTCTTCGATCACGTCCTCCTGGGATATGGTCGGGAGGCGGAGTTGGAGGCGGACGATCTGGGACTTCGCACGGCCTATCGCGCCGGGTACGATCCCAGGGAAATGGTCACCTTCCTCAAGGCGATGAAGGTGAAGGAGCGACTGGAAGCCCTTGGATATCATGGGTTTCAGGGGACCCATCCGGAGACGACAGACCGCATCGTGAAGGCCGAAACGATGTCATCCATTCTCGTCGAGCAGGGTGGCGGGAGCCTCGAGGTGAAGGCGAATGAGTACAAAGCGCACCTCGATGGCTTGGTCTACGGTGCGAAGCAGGATAACCGGCGCTTAAAAATCTACGCTGCTAAAGGTGGGGATACTCCAGCGAGCGTGGCCAAGGATATTCTGGGCGATCAGCAATTGGCATGGGAGATAGTCAACCTGAATGGGATCAAGGAGGTGACGGTCTTTCGCGAGGGGGATCAGGTGAAATTCCTGGCGCCCCCTCCTGATGGGGGGAGTGGGGGCCAGCGCCTGAAGCTCTCCCCGAATTGAAGTCATCTGTCACACGACGGAGGATGAGATGATGAGAAAGATGGTCATGATTCCCTAAGATCATTCAAAGCAACGTATCATCTGCACCACCCAGAAGGTCAAGTCCGGTAAGAACGTGGAGGCGCTTCAGATGTCCCCCTGACAGTGTTCATGTCGTGTATGTAATCGCGGTGTGGAGAAAGCCGCTTGGCCCTCTGGGGTAAGACGCCAGGGGGTTTTTCATTTTGACCGTATGGTAACGACATTCATTCAACCCCCGGCCTGAGTTGGAAGAGGGGGCCCTGCAGGTCTAGGCGGCCCCCATTCAATGAAGGAGGGCACAATCGATGTACGAGACAATTCCCCTGATTCCACAGCGAAAGCTTCGGCTGTACCAGGAGGTGGAGCGACGGTATCAGGTCTGGATCGTAGTTCTTGCCATCGTCGCCCTGACGTTGGGGGTCTCCACTGTGGCACTGCACGGGCGGGTAGGGACGCCCGAGCCCGAGGGCTACGATGCCGTCTACGACAGCGTGATGAAGGAATACGAATCGGTGCGGGACGATCCCTATCTCCGTCGATACTTGATTGCCAAGATCACGAGCCTGGCCGCGGAGCATGAGGTGGACTCCGACCTTCTGTTCTCGGTGGTCGCCGTCGAGTCTTCCTTTCGTGTGGTGGCCAAGTCTCCGAAGAACGCCAGGGGCTTAGGGCAGCTCATGTTCGGGACCGCCAGGGCGTTCAACCCCGGCGCAGTGAGCCGGCCCGATGACCTGTACGATGTTCACTTGAATCTGGACACCGCGTTGAAGTATCTGAAGGCCAATCTCGTCCAAAACCGGGATAATATGCGCACCTCGTTGCTGGTGTATTATTATGGCGATTCGGCACGCCGACCCGGGTTCGAGGACAGAGATCAGTATGTCCGAAAGGTGATGGATTGCTACAATCGCCTGCAGGACCGGCGGCGGGCTATGGAGGGGACGCTCTGACCTTTGAGGCGGGTTACCACTCTTCCGGGTAGCCCGCGTGGGAGGCGAGGACCCGATCGCATGGACGGGAGCGGTGGAGGAGAGGGTGGGGAAGCCATCCGGCGGATGTTTGGCGGCATCGCGCACCGATACGATC
>JBGPUH010000198.1:0-5040 GCA_041491025.1 Methylomirabilis sp. (SeqCode) | reverse complement strand
GTCCAGATCTCCAGTTCCCCGGCACACGCCACGCCCGGTGCTGTGAGTAGCAGGATTCCCAGGTAAAGGGATTTGATGATAGCGAACGTCTCAGTAGGCCTTGTTAATCACGATGTCCACGTTCGTAGACCCGACAGTCACCGGATTCCCCGAGTAGGTTCCTTCAAGCGTGCCAGGCTTTGCAGCGCCCACCATCCCTGCCGGATCGATGCGCGCCGTGACGTACACCTTGCCCACAAAGGTCGAACCGACAAGAGTGATGTCCTCAGACGTGAGCTTGTACTGATAGGGGAAGGTAGCGTCGAAAACCCGCTTGACGACGATGGGCGGCTTGTTGGGCGCCGCTGATGGCGAGGCCACGATCATGAGAAGCGGCTGTTTTCCCGCCTTCTTCTTGAGGGACAGGTCCAGGGTGATCGTGCCCGAGACGGCCGCTTCCTGGGTTGGCGCTGCCGGGGCTGATGGTGTAGCCCCTTTGTCTTCCTTCTTCTCGCCACAGGCTTGCAGAACCATCAACAGGCTAAGGACGCCGAGCGCAATTCTGAACCCAGAGCGATGACGTTTCGTTACCGTCACTTCACACACCCCCTCCAAGCTGAGAGCCTGCCGGTACCCCGCTAGCCCTTTACGGCCCCGGTGATCCCGGCCACATAATGCTCCACGAAGAACGAGTAGATCACGGCCACGGGGATCGAGCCCAACAGGGCCCCCGCCATCAGTTCGCCCCAATAAAACACATCGCCCTTGATCAGTTCGCTGACGATGCCCACGGGAACCGTCTTGTTGGCGGCATCGGAAATGAAGATGAGCGCGTACAGAAACTCGTTGGCCGACAGGGTGAAGGCGAAGATTCCGGCGGAGACCACGCCCGGCAGCGCCAGGGGCAGGACGATCCGCACCATGGCCTGAATCCGTGTCGCGCCATCGATCATGGCCGCCTCCTCCAGCTCCTTGGGGATCGTCCGGAAGTACCCGGTCAGGAGCCAGGTGCAAAACGGGACCAGGAAGGTTGGATAGGCCACGATCAGACCCCAGGGGTTGTTCAGCAGGCTCCAGTGCAGGAGCGGCATGTCCCCTATCAAGTCGGACAACGGGATAAAGAGCAGCGTGGGGGGGACCAGATAGGTGATGAAGATCAGGACCCCGAAGGTGTCAACGCCCCGGAACTTCAGGCGCGCCAGCGCATACGCCGCCGTGATCCCCGCGAAGAGCGAAACGATGGTGGAGACGATGGCGATGAACAGGGTGTTTTTCAGCCACTGGACGAAGAGGGTGTCTCGCAACAGGTACCGCCAGTGGTAGAAGCAATTTTCCATCAGCGCGGAGCCGCTGAATTGGAAGCCCTTGACCTGCTCGGCGATCGCGGTCGTGCACGCCACGGGTATATAGGGGTTCACGTTCCGGTTATACGTTTCGTGCGTGGACTTGATGGAGGTCACGAACATCCAGTAGAAGGGAAAGAGGGTGAACACAATGAAGAAAAACAGTGGGAGGTGAAAAACGAGGAGCCGCTTGGCCAGCCCCTCGCCGACCGGCGTCCCCATCGTCCTACCTGTGTTCCTTTCGAAGGTAGACCAACTGATAGACGATCACGAGGGCCAGAACAGGGAACATGAAGAGGGAGACGGCCGCGCCAAGCCCCAATCTGGTCCCCACCATGGCTATCTGGTAGGCATACGTCGCAAAAAGGTGGGTGCTGTTGGCCGGGCCTCCGCGGGTCAGAACATACACGATCTGAAAATCCGAGAATGTCACGATGATCGAGAAGACGATGACGACCACTGTGATCGGCTTGATCCCCGGGAGCGTCACGTGCCAGAACCGCTGCCAGCCGCTGGCGCCATCGATGGCGGCAGCCTCGTACAGATCCGGTTCGATCGTCTGCAACCCCGCCAGAAATGCGATGGCATAGAACGGGATCCCGCGCCAGATGTTCACGAACGTCACGGACATCAGGGCCAACGTGGGATCGCCGAGCCACAGGGGGCCCTTCACGTATCCCCACCCCATCCAGGTGTAGAACCGGCGGAGGGTCCAGTTGATGACACTGAAGTCCGGATCGAAGATCCAAAGGAAGGCGATGGTGCTAAGGACCGTCGGAATGATCCAAGGGAGGAGAATCGCGGCGCGGATAATCCGCTGGAACCGTACCATCCGATTCAGCAGGACCGCCAGCCAGATCCCCAAAACCCATTTTACTGCCGTGGCGATCCCAGTATAGAGAAAGCTGTTCCGAACCGCATTCCAGAAGACGCCGTCAGTGGTCCAGAGGTGGACATAGTTCCATAGGCCGATGAAACTCACCCGAGACCATGACATCCCGACTTCTTTGTTGGTGAGGCTCATCCAGACGCCCCAGCCGAAGGGGTAGGCGATGAAGGAGAAAATGATGAAGGCGGCGGGCAGCATGAGGAGATATCCCAGGACATCTGGCCGTTCGAGGAGGCCTATGGCGCGCTGCCTGGACCACGCAGCCGTCCGGATCGTCGCTAGGCAGCTAGCGGCCGATTCCTCGACCGACGGCGGGAGACTGGCATGAGCTACCTCCTCTCCCGCGTCCCGTTGAACCTTCTCTTCCATCCTGCCGATTTTCCCGCGAGCGACAGGGCACCGGGGTTCCAGAGAACCCACCGGTGCCCACCTTCGCCGCGAAGCCTACCCGACGTAGATCGCCTTGAGCTGCCCTTCCGCCCACTTCATCGATTCCTCGGGCGACATCTTGCCTATCGCGACATTCGCCAGCATGTCTATGAGCACGTAGTTCTGGACAACCCGCGCCGCACTGGCGTCCGGCTCCCCCTTCCACCCGAGGTGCTTCATCTCCAGCAGGTGGTCCCGGAAGGGCTTCAGGGCCGGGAACATGTCCCACATGGGGTCTTTCATGTACATCTTCAGGGCCGCGGCTTGATAGGCCTGTGCCCGACGCAGATACTTGGAAAGCTGGTCCTTTTCCATCAACCAGCGGATGAAATCCCTGGCCGCATCAATGTTCTTCGAATACTTGGGGATCGCCAGTTGCTGGGTGTAGTGATAGTGGAAGACCCCTGCTGGGCCTGCGGGATTCGACACGTGGGCGATATCGTTGACGAGGGGTTCACCCTGGTCATCCAGGATCACCTGGTTCGAGGCGGTGAGGTAGATGCTCGGCGCGTTGTTGGTCGCGGTGATCGCCCCCGACAGGAAGGCCCGGTTGTTGCTGGAGTCGTCCCAGCCTGCCCCAGAGGGGTCCATCGCGTCGTCCCAGAGGGCCTTGAAGAACTTCAGCGCCTCCAGGGTTTGCTTGCTCCCGATAATAACCCGCCCCTTCTCATCGCGTTCGGCAGCCCCAAAGCTCCAGAGATACGGGTAGGTGAAGTCCACGGCGTCACTGAACGTGTGGCCAACCGTCTGGCCGATGGGATGCCCGGCGGCTTTCCATTTCTTCCCCTCACGGCGCAACTCCTCCCACGTCTTGGGCCAGTGCTGCGTACCGGCAGCCTTCATATAGGACTTTCGGACAACATAGATGTTTGGGACGATCGTGTGTGGGACCGCGTTGAATCGCCCCCCGAGCATTGCGTGGCGTCTGGAATAATCGAGGAAGCCGCCGTACTTGGATTCCAGGGCCGTGCAGATGTCCGTGACGTCCACCAAAGAATCCGCATACTGGTTCTGCCAGTTGTGGAAGAACTGGATGATATCCGGACCCTGCTTGCTCTCCAGGGCCGCGGATGCCCGCGCCGGGATATCATTGCCGTTGATCTGCTCGATCTTGACGGTGACGTTATTCCGCTTCCCCCAATCGGTTGCTTGCCGGATGATCTCCACATCTGCCGGTGGCGAGAAATTCTTCCAAAGCAAGAAGTGGATTGTGGTCTCCGGCGCATAGGCCGGCGCCTTCCTGGCCGCCAGGATCCCCTCGATCCCCGAGCCAGCCACAGCCATACCGGTGGCCAAGCCCACCTTCTTCACGAAATCGCGACGGGTGATCGCCAACTGCTTGCGCGCTTCATCGCTCATGATGCTCCTCCCAGAGGCCTGCCACGCCCCTCTCTCAACGGTTTTTGCATTCCACAACGAAAACCGCCCAACAGCTCAAGCCCGCACTGGAACCTCCCAGGATCGTGATTTCCCACGAATTGCGCACCGCGGAAATCAATGTTCGGGGGGTCAACTTATCGCACGATAGGCATGATGTCAATTGGAAACATCCATCCATGGTAAGTAGAGTTATCATACATGGGTAACACTCCCTCCTTTGTTAGAAGAGGTGTCGCAGCCACAATCTTCCACCCAATGAGGAAGGGGGTTACTCGTGCCTCACGTTAGAGCTCAGGACAGGCCCTGCCCCTACAGTTTTCTCTTTCATTCCGAATTGCGAGATCGGAATTCCACATCAGGTCAGGAGATGGCCCGCTCGGTGTGAGGATCGAAGAGGTGAAGCTTGGCGAGATCTACGGAAAGGCGGACCTGTTCGCCGACCCTTATCGTGGTACTGGGCTGGACTCTGGCCACCACGGGATTCGGCCCAACCTTCATGTCGAGGAGGACCTCGGAGCCCAATGGCTCCTTTACCTCCACGACCGCCTCGATGGAGGCTCCGGGAGGACCTCCCTCCGAGACCTCCTTGATATCCTCCGGTCTGATGCCAAGAGTGACCTGCCTGTTGATGTAGGCAGCTAGGGACCGGGCTCGCGCCTTCGGGACGGAAATGCGTAGTGCCGGCGCCTCCAGCGCAAGATCGTCTCCGGCACCAGTAACGGTGCAGTCAACGAAGTTCATGGCGGGAGAGCCGATGAAACCGGCCACGAACTTGTTGGCGGGGGCCGAGTAGACCTCCAGAGGGTCTCCCACCTGCTGGATGAGTCCGTCCTTCATCACGACCACCCGGTCTCCGAGGGTCATGGCCTCCACCTGATCGTGGGTCACGTAGATCGCCGTGGCCTGGAGGCGCTGGTGCAGCTTCTTGAGTTCCACGCGCATCTGCACCCGAAGCTTGGCGTCGAGGTTGCTGAGGGGCTCGTCGAACAGGAAGACTTGCGGGTGGCGGACGATCGCCCG
>JBGPUH010000197.1:0-5064 GCA_041491025.1 Methylomirabilis sp. (SeqCode) | reverse complement strand
TGAATTAACCGTCTCAATGGCTTTCTGTCCGTTCAAGGGACAACACCCTGAATACGACGCCGGAGCATGAGCATCTCATATTCAAGCCGACGGTCAGGATGCGCATTTCTGACCATATTTCGGTATACCATCAGCTTCACTCCTGGAAAATCACTGAGATTACTTTGGACCGGGATCACACTCTCCAGTCTGAAGCGATCGGGGTAATCCCGAAGGACCGCCCTGAGCCGCTCAGCCATCGGCAGGGATGGCACTCGTGGTTCCCCCACCACGATAAGCTCCGGATCATACCTGAAAATCGTGTCGAGAATGTCCTTGTCGCTCTTCGCAATCTCTTTGTAGGCGATGGTCGGATCGCTGAGAGTGGCGTACAGCACCTTGTCCCCCCGAAGCACCCAGAGACGCCTCTGGGGGTCATGGCGACGGATCTGGAAAGCGAAGTTGCCGCTCAGGCGCCCCTCAAACATGACGAAGCGCGACGTCTTGGAGGTCGAAAGGACATAGCGGGCTGCCTCCTCGTAACCTCGGACGAAGAGGGGCGGCTGTCTCATGGTCCCCCAACATGTCCCAGCAACAACCAGGGTGGTGAGCGCGATTCGCGGTCTCCAGGCGGCCAGCCAGTTCGAGATGAGGGCCACGCCATCTGCGGCGAAGAGCGAAAAGGCGGGCATCCAGTAGATGACGTGTCTGGATAAGAGCTCTGCGAGGGGGGTGAACGTTATGTATGTCGCGCCGACGATCGAGAGGTACGGCCAAGACCTCTTGCGCCCAGCCGCCGTCATTCCGAACACAAGGCCGACGACCGCTGGCACGAAGGCAAACCAGCCGATCTGTTGGGGAAGGAGCAAAGGGTAGAAGATAAAATTCCTGGGCGCCAGGAAGTATGAGACCGTTGGCGAGATCTGTTGCGTTGCCTGCCTCACGTGGAACCAGCCGATCTCCTTCGCGACGAGCCAGCAAAAGGGCAACACGACAAGCAAGGCGAGACCGGCGGACACAAGGACGGCCTGCCGTCGCAGCAGGTCGAGGCGTTTTCGCACGAAGACCATAAGCGCAAACAGGGGCAAGAGGAACACGCCATCGTACCTCGTCAAGACCGCAAGGGTTGAGGTGAGGGCCGCGAAAAGTAGGTCGCGACGGCGCTCCTCATCGATGTAGCGAGCTACATGATAGGTCGCCCCCAACCCCAGGGCCATGGTCGGCATCTCCAGCATGACCTGGCGAGAAAAGTCGAAGATAAGCGGACACAACCCGAAGATCAGGACCGCGAGCGCCGCCGTAGCGACATCATGTGTGCGGCAGGCGAACCGGAAGAGGTAGGCGCATGCGATCGCCGCGAACAGGCCGATCAGCACCTTCGACACGATGAGCGAGGGCCCGAATACGACCATGAATAGGCCCTCGATCACGTGAAAAAACGGCGGCCAAACAAGCAGACCAAGCGCCGGATACTGCAGCGCGTATCGGGTGGCGTAATCGCGAAGACTACCAATCGGTAGATCACGCAGAAGGTCTCCGAAGAAGACCCCCGTCATGACATGTACGGGCTCATCGTAGTAGAAAGGTTCTGTGGCCTTGTACGCCGCGACGTGCACGAGCCCAAGAACGAGGAGCAACCCCAACAGGATCAGAGATTGTTTTGATGGCCTTCGCATGGTTGTGCCGTGTCTGGAGAGGCATGTGATCGCCTCGCGAGCATCAGGGATCGGTCATGACCTCCGGTACAAGGCCCAGAAAAGGTCCTCGGCCGGGTAAGGAATGAAGAGACGGTCAGGTATGACGCGTCCGATCCCATCGACTAGGTGTGCCAAGCTCGAAGCCTGAAGGCCGTGACGAATGAGAGACTTGGCGTGGGCGGCGCTGATCCACTTGGCGGGCCGCCCTCGGGCTACCTCACGGAAACCCAACTGCGAGGTGAGACGTTGCAGACCTGCTGGTGAGAACCAGTGGACCACGCTAGGGGGAGAGTATTCGTGCCAGCGCCTGCCGAGGACCCGGGCTGTCCAGCTCTCCCTATTCCACGTTTCGATCAGCCAGAACCCGTCGGGCCGAGTGACCTTTTCGGCTACCTGAAAGGCTTTCCGTGGATCGAGCAGGTGCGCGATCACCTGGATCATGCTGACGAGATCGTAACGATCGCTGCTCTCGAACTGCTCGAGCGTGCCGGTATCAACGGACAGACCGAAGCGCGTCCGCGCATGCTCCGCCATGCGAGGATTGGGCTCGATGCCCCTGCCGCTCCAGCCGCAATCCAGGAAGCCCTGCAGCACGAAACCTGCCGCGGCCCCAACATCCAGCAGGGTGCCCGGAGTCATGTAACGCGCGAGGAGCCGACCGTACCAGCGGCCGTGCGCCCTGAGGATGGGCCCTTCGCTCACGTAATCGGGATAGCCAGCCCCTCCTCCTTGGAAGTAGAGATCGTTGTAGACGCGCTGCACGTGATCCACGGGCTGAGCGATCTCGGCACATTGATGGCCGCAGACCTCGCAGCCCCGTATCCAGTGATCTCGCTTGGTGAAGAGGCGGCCAGTTGCGCCCCCGCAGATGAGACAGGTCAACGCCACTCCAGGAGCGTCGGGTCGCGGCGCCTGGTTGTTCAGGGAGGGCACAGTAGTCCTCATAAATGGAAGGAAGGAGCGGCCCTCTTACTTCGAGCGTCAATAGCTGCCATCCATACACACAGTGCTGCCAACGCCAGCGTTGGAAGCGAAACCAGCAGCAGGTTGGGTGAGGAACTGGTGATAGTGTCACCGGTCGCGAACCGCCAGAAGAACATCGCTCGGGGTACCGAGAGCACCACCGCCAACCCGAGAAACCCTAACAAACCGGCCCGGCTCGACGCAGGCTCCAGAATCCGCTGTCCCAGGACCGCAAGCGGCAGCAACAGGATCGTCAGGTAGTGATCCCAGGCGACCGGCGAGAGCAGAGGCATCAAGGCCACGAAGAGAGCGTACTCAAGGTCCAGCGCCTGGGTCTTCTCTGCGTTCACATCAAGCCTGTGCCCCACGAGCCACCCGACAGACCCCACGATCACGAGCCCCGAACCGACAAAGAGCGCCTTCGTCGCGAATTGGGGATCCGGCGTTCGGGCCATGCGAGTCAGAAGGCCGAGCAACGAGAGGTTCTCGAAGTAGCCTGCGAACATCGTCACCACAAAGCGGGCCGTACGGAAGTAATCCAGGTACGTTCCCCATCCGGTTAACGCCCCCGGGAGCCAAAGGAGTACCAGGGTAGTGACGAAGGCCGCCATGAAGGCTCGGCGACGGCGCAGAAGAAGATAGAGAAGCAAGAGTCCCGGGTAGAGTTTCAAACAGGTCGCAGCGCCAACCGCCACCCCCGCGGCGACCGCGCGCCCCCGACGAAGGCAGAACCAGCCGCCGATCATCAGCGCGCCGAGCAGAATCGAGGATTGTCCGTTCCGCAGCGTGGTGACCACGGGACCCCATCCCAGGACCGCCAGGCCAAGGATTGCCACCTGTCGGCCTGAGAGTGTGCGACCAATGTTACGGTGAAGCAGGGCCAGTGACAGCAGCAACGCCCCCAGCGACAGCAGGGTGAACGCGAGATAGGTCCCATGGACACCGAACAAGGCAACAAAGGGCGCGATGAGAAGCGTCATGAGCGGGGGGTGTGCCTGGATCCAGGGATCAGTCACGGCTTGCTCACGGGCCTCTCGCTCTTTCTCGCCCAGCACTGGCCACACCCTTCCCAACGACAGTCGTGCTGGCTCCCTTGCCAGTGAGGCTTGGAATAATTCAGTCATGTTGGGTGGATAGAGGGGCCTTCCTTGCAACATCTCCTGTGATGAGACAATGTCTTGCATGATGTCGCGGGGCGCCTCGTACCCCATGTAGATCGCGAAAAGGGCGGTGAGAACGGCGCCGAGTCCGACGAAGGCGAAGAGGAGCGACGAGTCCAGAAGCTTCTGAACCGCGCGAAGTAATTGGTCGCACGTCGGACGGCGGACGAAGGAACGAATATACCGCGCACACGCAACCCCCATCACGGCAAGCGCAAGCCAGAAGGTCGCGTTTTTCACACTCCGCACTGTTAGCAACAGATCGAGAAGATTCATGAGCGGGTTGAGACCGGCGAGTCAGGCTGCCGGAAGGCCGGGGGCACCATCCGAAAGGGCGAGTCCCGCGTCACCTCGAGGGTGTGCCGCTTAAGCGTCACGACGGTGAATTCAGTGGACAGCAGGTGGAGCACTTCGCTGACCACCTGCAGCTTCTGTGCGCTGGGCAGTCTCATGCTAAGAAAAAGGAAGAGCGCCTGCGACAGTTGAGAGAATGTAGGGCTGGTAATTTCTTCGACAACTTTGTCGCGTTTCTCGTCTGGGGCCACAATGTGCAACTGAATCTTTAGATTAGGCTGCATGGAGATGAGGTCAGCCATCCGAAGAAGGCCGGATTCAATCGAAGACGTGTGTTCGACCTCGAAGGCCGCAACGATGGCGTTCCCTCTTCGCCAGAGTACATCGATGAGTTCGACGGTCCGATTCGTTGCGTCATCACACTGGAGAGGTAGCCCTTGCCGGCTTCTTGGAAGGTCTCCTAAAGCCTGTCCTTGGAATTGACGATTTCTGTCGCTTCTAGCTACCCAGATGTCCAGGCCCATATCACTCGTACGTTCAGCAGATCCCCAGACAGGTACGGCCCAAGGTGATGTACCGCCCACCCAGCGAGGTGTGAGCTTCACCGTCCCGCTCCAGGCCAGGCCCTGTGGGCCATCAGTCCAGCTTCTCCGCTGCCGGTCTCTCTGCTCGCTGTGCCAGGACTAACATCTCGCCGATGGGGAGGCGAACATTACGCTGCCGGTAAGACCGCGGGACAAGCAGGCCAAGCAGTTGCCACATCCGGTAAATCAAAGAGTTGGAGGCCTGGAATTGGATCAAGCTGTAATTGTAATTTAGGGCTTTACAGGCTCTGGCGATGTGGACCACCTGGAAGCCGGTCTGGGTCAGCAGACGCGCTAGGTTGGCTCGATTGAAATGATACGTGTGAACTATTGGGATGTAAAAATACCAGCGCCGCCCCATCAATTGGCAGATCAGGCTGCCGGTGT
>JBGPUH010000196.1:0-5095 GCA_041491025.1 Methylomirabilis sp. (SeqCode) | reverse complement strand
GCCTCTTCCTGAAGGCGGAGGGCCTCATCGACGGCCCGGTCCTCCACCCGCTTGAACTCAGCGGATGTAATCTCGTCGCCGGCGAACCTCTTCTGCGCCTCGAGCAGCTCTGGCGGTCGCAAGAGGCTGCCGACGACATCTGTGTGCACTTCGATCATTCGCCAAACTCGCGTCCAACCGCATCGGGGGATTCGGCTTAACCAGCGGGAATGTAGAGGCAGGGCCTGTCTTGAGCCAAGTCGAAGGGCTTGCCCTGCCCAATGAGGGCGCAGCAAGCAGCGCCCCTACACACCCACAATCTGAAGGACGTGTGGCCGACGCGTGCGGCGATCACGATCCTAACCTGTCGAGAAACTCGCGAACGACCACTGCGGCGTCGCGGTGACGGACGTCCACGTCGTAATTCATCTGGCGCATCGTCTCTTCTGAGATCCGTCCGGCCAGTTGTTCGATGGCCCTCCGAAGCTCCGGGTGCGCCGCCAGCGTCTGGGCCCGCACCACGGGTATCGCGTCGTAGGGCGGAAAATACCGCCGGTCATCCTCAAGCATGAAGAGATCAAGTCCCTTGATGAGCCCGTTCGTTGCATCGCCGGCGATGAGATCGACGGCGCCGCTCGCCAGCGCCCGGTAGCTCAGGGTCAGGTCCATCACGCGGGGGGGCTCGGCGAAACGCAAGTGATACGTCCTCGCCAACCCCTTATAGCCGTCCTCGCGCTCTAGGAATTCGTATCCGAAAGCCGCTTTCCACTTCGAAGTGTATGGCGCCGCATCACTGATCGTTTTGAGATGAAGGCCTCGCGCCTCTGCAGACCGGATCAGAATCGCAAAGGTATTGTTAAAGCCAAGTGGTGATAATACCGTGCGGCCGGTTGCGGCGTATGCCGAGGCGACGCGCGCATATACCTCGGCGCGATCCGGGGCGACTGGCTGGTGAAAGATGGCGGTGAGCGCCGTCCCGGTATACTCGACGTATGCGTCGATGGCGCCCGCGCGTAGCGCTTCCTCGCAAATGAATGTCCCGCCGAGATTCAATCGACGATCCACGCGCAGGTTGGTCGCCCGCTCGACAGTCTGGGCCAGGAGTTCCCCGAGGATGACCTGCTCCGTGAAGTTCTTCGATCCGATGATGACTCTCGTCCCCCAGCGTCCTGACAGGGCGAAACTCGCCGACACGATGAGCGCGATGGCGATGGTGGTAGCGGCCACGGCCCGGAAGGTTACCCGCCGTTCCCTCGTCGCCCCCGGGGTCAGGCCGCGTTCGAGCCAGCCAAGCGTTGCGTCAACCGCAAGCGCGAGCAGCGCCGCCGGGACCGCACCGGCAAGGATGACGGTTGGGTCGGTCATGGAGAGGCCCCGGAAGATATAGTCGCCGAGTCCTCCGGCTCCGATGGCCGCCGCAATCGTGGCCGCTCCCACGCCGACGACGGCCGCGACGCGCACGCCCGCCACAATCGTCGGCATCGCCAGCGGGAGCTCCACCTGCAGGAGCAACTGCCGCGCCGTCATGCCCATGGCCACGCCGGCCTCGCGCGCGGCCCGATCGATGCCCTGGATGCCGGCGACCGTGTTGCGCATGACCGGCAGCAATGCATAGAGGAAGAGGACGATGAGCGCGCTGCGTGCGCCGACGCCCCCGATGAGCGGGACGGCCACCAGGAACCCGAACATGGCCAGGCTGGGCACCGTCTGAACGATGTTGGCGAAGGCCAGGAGTGCCGCGCCCAGTCGGGGCCGCCGGGTCGCAACGATCCCGAGCGGCACGCCGATCGCAATGGCCGTGGCCGTGGCCACCAGCGTAAGCACGACATGCTGAGCGAGGGCGCCCAGCATTTCGGCGCGATGCGAGATCCAGAAGTCAATGAGATACACGGGATACGACCGGTACGGGCGGCAGCGCCTCAAGGAACATCCGGATCCGTGGATCGCCCGCGCGGGCGATTGCCTCTGGGGTGTCGAGCGCCACGAGCCGCCCCTCTGCCAGCACCCCCAGCCTGGTGGCCAGGGCGAAGGCTTCACCCATGTCATGAGTCACCATCACGACCGTCTTGCGGACCCGCTCCTGGATGCGTCGAAATTCCCGATGCATTTCGGACCGAGTGAGGGGATCGAGGGCGCCGAACGGCTCATCCATCAAGACCACGGGCGGGTCGGCGGCCAGCGCCCGAGCGAACCCGACGCGCTGGCGCTGTCCTCCCGAAAGCTCGTGCGGATATCGTCCTTCGTAACTTGCGGGATCAAGGCCCACGAGCTCCAGGAGTTCCGCGCAACGGGCGCGAATGCGGTCCGGCGGCCACCCCTCAAGGTGCGGGACGACCGCGACGTTGCGGCCGATGGTCATGTGCGGAAACAACCCTACTTCTTGGAGCACATAGCCGATTCGCCTGCGCAAGGCAATCGGATCCCACTCCGTCGTCGGACGGCCCTCGACCCGTACCGTACCAGCACTCGGTAGGAGGAGGCGATTGATCAACCGAAGAACGGTCGTCTTGCCAACGCCGCTCCGGCCGACCAGCACAAGCACCTCGCCGCCCTCCACGGTAAAGCTGACATCTTCCAAGACGGCGACGCCGCTGGAAAGCCGGTAGTGCACACGCTCGAATTCAATCGACGCTGCCATGCTGCCACCTTACCACGATCTGCGGGCTGGTGTCAGTGAGGGGGGAAGAACGGGTCAAGTAATCAATACATAGGGAAGATCAGGATGCGAGAAAAAGGCAAAACTGTTCCTGGGGGTCGATGAATCGAGACAAGACCTGGAATCCATGACAAGCGAGCAGTGACTCCATTTGCGACTGGGAATACTTGTAGCAATTTTCCGTATGGATGGTCTCATCCTGGCGGAAGTCGATATGCAGTCCCAGATCGCCGATCCTTACGCGCTGGTCGCGTAAACTGAGCAGGTGCATCTCGATGCGGCTGCGCTCTTGATTGAACACCGCCCGATGCCGGAATGCATCCAGGTCGAAATTCGCGGATAACTCTCGATTGAGGCGCGCGAGGATGTTCAGATTGAACTTCGCGGTGACACCCTGGGAATCATCGTAGGCCGCTTCGAGGACAGTGGGGTCCTTGAGCAGATCAACCCCCAAAAGGAACCGGTCGGCGGGTCGCAGGTGATGACGGAGCATGGTGAGAAACCGTGCGATCTCCTCCTCTGTAAAGTTGCCGACCGTGGACCCCAAGAATGCGACCAACCGGGGCTCGCTCGCATGCGTGGCGAGGTAACTCAAGCCATCAGCAAATTCGCCGACCAGCCCCACAATCCGCAGTCGGGGGTATTCTTGTAACAGTTGCCGGACCCCGTTCTCCATGCCGCCCGGCGAAATGTCAATCGCATAATAGGCGAGTTGCTCCTGCCGCACGAGGCAAGGTTCAATCAGGTACCGGCTTTTCGTGGAGCTTCCGCTGCCCAATTCGACTAGGACCAGCTCCGTGGGGCAGAGTTCGATGATCCGGGCGGCTTGGTTCTTCAGGATGGCCGTCTCCACTCGTGTCAAGTAATACTCGGGCAGGTGACAGATCTGCTCGAACAGTGCCATGCCTTCAGGGTCATAGAAATACTTGCATGGAAGCGATTTAATCGGACCGGTGAGTGCCTGCCGGACATCTCGGGCCAGATTGTCCTGAGTGCTCCTGAGCGTGATGCTCGTATACCGTTCTACGCCATTCATGTGGTCTACTCTTCGAGACTGCACGTGCGAAAGCCGGCCAGCACATCGCGGCGGTCTGGGGTGTAGAAATTCCGATAGGAATTGCGCATGAGGCGAGACCGGGTGGCGAATGCGCCGCCGCGCAGGACTTTGTGCGTTCCCCCAAACCATGGCTTGGAGTACTCCTTGTACGGGTCGATAGTGAAGCCGGGGAAGGGCTCAAAATCGTCAGCGGTCCACTCCCACACGTTGCCGATCATCTGTCGGCAGCCGAACGCGCTATCGCCGGCTGGCAGCCAGTTCACGGGAATACAGCGCTCTGCACGGAGGTCCAGATTCGCCCTTTCAGGGGTAGGAGGTTCATTGCCCCAAGGGAAAAGGCGTTTCTGTATGGGAGGCGCCTGACCGTTGGAGGTCGGCTCGGTAGACGCGGCCATCTCCCATTCCGCTTCGGTGGGTAGGCGGCGATTCGCCCATCGGCAGTATGCTTCTGCCTCATACCAGTTGACATGGATCACAGGAAGGTGAGGCTCGAGCTGAACCACTTGGTCGTATTCACGGTGGAGCAAGGCTTCGCCATGAGCGCGCTGCCAGTAGACGGGATGCTTCGCGTTGACCCGCTCTCGCCAGGCCCAGCCCGATTCACTCCACAGCTCTCGTCGCTCATAGCCGTCATCATCCGTGAACTCGGCAAACTCGGCATTGGTCACCGCGGCTCGCGCGATCCGGAACGACCGGACCTGCACTGGGTGCGCCCATTTCTCGTTATCGAAGACGAAGGGTAAGTCCCGCGTCCCGCCCAGCATGTATGTGCCGCCCGGTATGTCCACATCTCCTGGGCAAGGACCGGCGATTTCGGTACCCACCGAACATTCGGCTGCATTGGACATCGCGAAGAGTGGAGGGGGATACCCAAGCGTTTGGCGGGTATAAGTGAATGCCTCGTCATGCATGTCCTCGTGAAATGTCACGAGGTGAAGGAAATAGCTCTCGATTTCATTCACCGGTTTGCTGGCAATCCGCTCAAGAACGCGGTCCAAAACTTGCTCCATGAATCTTATCGTCTCAGCCCGAGAAGGCAGGGGCAGAGTCCAGCGATCGTCGTGTGGAACGCGGGTGGAGTCGTAGAGGCCATCTCCATTCTTCAGGATCGGCTCCTCGCCTCCCACGTGACGAAACACCCAGTATTCCTGGAACCAGGCGATGTGTCCGATCTCCCACAGGAGGGGGTTCACTATCGGCAGACGGGGACCGATCAGTTGCTCGTCGGTCAGATCTTCAACGAGAGCGAGCGTTCGCGCGCGAGCATCGGTCAGCATCTCGGCCAAATCAATAGCAGTGAGGGTGACGGCTCTCACTGAACCCCTTGACTTTGAATGGGTAGACATTTGCACTCACTGAAAGTGGCAATAGCTGGGGCTGAATGTTTCTGGAAGCAGCAGGGG
>JBGPUH010000195.1:0-5111 GCA_041491025.1 Methylomirabilis sp. (SeqCode) | reverse complement strand
CGGTCACGCCGAACCTTTCCCGGATCAGCTCGGCCAAACCCTTTCCTGTCGCCACGCCCATGCGGGCCGCCATCTCCTGCACGACAATCAGGGCCACGGTCGCCGGGATCAGGGTCCAGAGCAGGGCATACCCGAACTGCGCCCCGGCAATGGAGTAGGTCGCAATCCCGCCGGCATCGTTGTCGATGTTGGCGGTGATAAGGCCGGGCCCGATAATGGCTCCGAGGAGTACGAGACGCTTCCACGCCCGCCGTGCCCGTGGTCTTGGTGTGTCCTGTTTACCTGCCGGCTCGGCCGTCACGCCTAGGTGCCTCGCCGCTTCCTTCGCCCTGACGGGGCGGAGAACTGCGTGATCACGTCGTCAATCGTGACCACGCCCACCAGATGCCTCGCCGGGTCCACAATAGGCAACGCAACGAGGTCGTACTTCGCCATGAGCTTCGCGATCTGCTTCTTCTTCGTCTCGGGCGAAGTCGTGCGGGGCTTGAGGTCTGCGATCGATCCCAAGGTAGCGGAGAGTTGCGCCAGCAAGAGCTCCTTCAGGGACACGGCACCGACCAGTTCCTGATCGTCCTTCGTGAGATAGATCTGATAGACGCTCCCGACTGTCACAGCGTCAGTCCGGAATCGCTCGATCGCCTCTCCAACCGCGGTCTCCGGCCCATAGCTAATGAAGGCCGTGGTCATGAGGCCGCCCGCCGTATCTTCGTCATAGGCGAGGAGTTCTTGGATGTCCTTGGCCTCGTCCTCTTCCACGCGTTCCAGAATGTCCTTGGCCGTCTCGGTTGGCAGGTCGCCCAGGACGTCGGACGCCTCGTCTGGAGCCATCTCTTCAATGATGTCGGCTGCTCGTTCAGCGTCGAGTCCCGCGATCAATTCAGCCTGACGTTGCGGCCCGACTTCAGACAGGGCCTCGGCCGCCGTCTTGGTGTCGAGGTCCGTAAATAGCGTGGCGCCCTCTTCGCGAGACACCTGGTTGATGATCTCTGCCAAGTCCGCTGGATGCAGCGCGGCGACCATCTGTCGCGGGATGGTCAGCGTGATGGTCTTCAACTTCGGATTCAATGGCTGGATGTAGTTCCATGTGATCAAATGCCACGGGAGCGAAGACTTGAAGAAGGTCAACACACGCTCGGTGCGCCGTTCCACTCCGAGCCGCCTCAGCAGACCCCGAATGCCGACATCCACCGCACTGAGGATCGCGTCTCCGTTGTGGCCCTCGAGCCGGACATCATTCACGCGCACCACCTTCGCTCCATTCACGTCGACGATTTGCTTGTCGAGAATGTCGCGGGCCAGCAGCAGGTCGTCGTCACGGTCGTAGGGTTCCAGCGACTCGGCGTCCCGTTGAATGGACAGAATGCGTCGACTGAAGATGGAGACGTCATTCCACGGGGCCTGATAGAATTGCCCGTGGCGTTTGATCAGAATCAAAGAAATCTTCGGGAGTGGCTCCCCGCGGATAACGACCACGTCCGCGAACCGCCCGGCCACCTCCCCCTTCGCGTCAAATACAGAGCGCTTGAGTACCTCGCTGAAGAACACATGGCCAAACAGCGACATAGCGGACGCCCTCTCCAGGGAATTGGACCTTCTTGGACACAACAACCCTATCATAACGCGGCAGAAGCTGAGACGGTGGCGCACAAACCGTGATAGCTCAAGCGGGCGACAGACGCCCAACCTCGTTAGATGTGCAATCGGCCCGTCCCTCCTGTGTCATTGAACGGGGAGTCGAACGTAACTTTTAGTCCCCTAAATTGAGGGGCACCGAGTCGTCCGACACCATTAGTCCAAGCACGGGCCAGCAAGCATCTGCCCGCAAACACCCACAGCGAAAACTTCTAGCTCCAGGGCACACAATAAACTCGCGTTTGAAAAGTCTGGGCCGCTCGTCTGAGCTCAGGTCACGAGACCAAAGGGAAGCGAATGCTGAACGTCGCACCCCCGCCAGGCGTGCTCGCTACGGAGATCTGGCCACCTTGCGCTCGAAGGATTGCCTGGCAGATCGCCAAGCCGAGCCCCACACCGGGTGTGTTGGCTGGGCGAGCGCCGGCGCCGCGGTAGAACCGCTCAAAGATCCGCGTCATCTCATCGCTCGCGACGCCGGGCCCAGTGTCGGCGACTGCCACGATCGCATTCCTATCGTCTGCGGCTACACCGATGGTCACCTCCGCCCCAGGCGTAGAGAACTTCACGGCATTTTCGAGCACATTGGTTATCACCACGCTTGCTGCGCCACGCGTGACCATGACGGTGAGGTCGGGAGGGGGTTCCAAGATGACGGTCACGTCCCGGCGACGGGCCTCGGGCGCGAGACGTTCCAGTGCCTCGTTGAGGATCGGGGCGAGGGCAACGGGTTGGTCGGGCGCCTCACGACCTTCTCCGGCATCGAGTCGGGCCAGGGTAAGCAGATCCTCGGTCAAATGCGAGAGCCAATCCACCTCTTCGAGGCAGGAGCGTAGGACCTCCTCGTACTCAGAGTTGCTTCGAGGGCGCCGCAGCGTCACTTCGAGCTCGGCTCGAAGGCGCGACAAGGGCGAGCGCAGCTCATGCGAGGCCTCGGCGGTGAAGCGGCGTTGCACTTCAAAGCTGTGCTCGATTCGCGTCAACATATCATTCAAGGTCTCGACCAGGCGTCCGATCTCATCCTGTGTTCCCGGGTGAGGCAGACGCTCGGCGAGACTCGACTCGCCGATCACGCGGGCCCTCATCACGACGCGATCAATCGGTTGCATCGCCTTGCGGGCCAGCACGATGCCTGTGAGTCCGATGCCGCAGAGGAGCGCGAGGGCCATGGTCAAGAAGAGAAGCCTCGCTGCGCGGAGGACGGCGTAAGCGTCATCGAGAGACGTGGCCACCTGGATCGCGTAGGCGCTGCCGCGAATCGCGACCGGGATCGAGACGAGACGAACTGGTTCTTCGCCGAAGTCGTCTCGTGTCTCGAACACAAGATCGCCACTGCGCAATCGGGCCAAGAGAGACGGGGACGTTGGCAGGTGTGCTGTGCCCAGGTTTGCGCTCCGTGCGACGACGCGTCCGTCGAGATCGATGATCTGGACGAACTTGTCGAGTCGCACGAAGGACGGCGGCGCCGTTCCAGGGGTGAGCTCGTGAACCCGGATCGGCGGTCCTGGATCTGCCAGCGCAGCGGCCGCTTCGGTTTCGGCAAGGGCGAGTAGCGGCCCGTCGATCACCCGATCGCGGACGACGCGGGCCATCGCCCAGTCTGCTCCAACGGCAGTTACCGCCAGGATGAGTGCGGCCGCCCCCATGTGCCAGAGAGAGAGCTGGGCCCTGAGGGAGACTCGCATCACAGGGGGTTCGGCGCGAGAAGATAGCCGCGACTGCGCACCGTGTGGATCAGCGGCTGTGTACCCGGGGTGTCGACCTTCTTTCTCAGGCGGCTCACGTGCACGTCGACGAGGTTGTCCACTACGCCACCCTCGTCAGCCCAGACCCCCTCAGCCAGCCGCGAGCGGCTCACCAGCTCGCCGGTGTGGCGCATGAGCATCTCGAGGATCGCGTATTCCTTTGGGGTGAGGCTGAGGGCGATTCCAGCCCGAGTAACACGGTGGCTCAACGGATCCACAGCAAGGTCGGCGACTCGAAGGATCACAGGGCGGGTCAGCTCGGACCGCCGAAGAAGCGCGTGGATTCTGGCCATAAGTTCCGCGAAGACGAAGGGTTTGGTGAGGTAATCGTCCGCGCCGGCGTTGAGGCCGGAAACACGGTCCTTGACAGCGTCCTTGGCAGTCAGCATGAGGATCGGAGTCGAAATGCCACGGGCACGGAGATCGCGGCAAACGGCCATGCCGTCCTTGCCGGGAAGGAGCCAGTCCAGCACGATCACATCGTAGTCGGTAACGGTAGCCGCCTCGTCACCCTCTTCGCCCGAATGGGCAACATCGATGATAAAGCCCTCTTCCTGGAGCCCCTTGGTCAGCAGGCGGGCAGCCTTGCGGTCGTCCTCGACTAACAGAACTCTCATCGAGCTGGCGTGGCCGTCCCCTGTGGAGTGAACATCAGGGCCTTCCGGATTCTGAAGAAACGTTCATGTTGCGTTCAGGCAATCGTCATGTGGCGATCTCTATAGTCTCTTACCATGCCACAGCCCGACAAGTATGCTCAGCGATCAAGGCATGGCCCGCGCGTACTGTGGAGCACGTACCCTTTTGCCATCCTGCTTGTGGTACTGGGCGCTGGCACGTCAGAGGCCCAGGAACGTCTCACGCGCCTGTCGCTGGAGGAGGCCGTAGACATGACTGCGCGTGCCAACCCCATACTTCGCGCCAAGCAATTCGAGTACCAGGCCATAAGGGCAAATGAGATTACTGCGGGTTTGAGGCCGAACCCCACGGGCAACTTCCTTGCCGAGAAGTTCAGCGGGGGAAGCGCAAGCCAGACCCAGTACACCTTTAGCATGGGGCAGCCGATCGAGCTCGGGGGCAAGCGGCAGCGCCGTCTCGACAGTGCTAGGGTGGCGATGCGGGTGACCGGCTATGAAGTGGAGGGCGTGCGCCGACAGATGATCTTCCAGGTCAAGAAGGCGTTCACCGATGCGCTGGTAGTCGTACGATACGGAAGAGCGAGCGTTGGCCATTTCTTCAGAATGTCCGCAGGGATGGCAGGGTCTTGATGTCGCGTAGTGGGAAGGTATGATCGCGGTTCGATTCTTCTTCAGGATTTCTTCACGTTCGGCTCGGTAGGGTGTCCCCGTTCCGGGGAATGGCAGTCGGGGTTCCGGCGGTTACTTCCGGTTTGGCCGAGGAGAGTCAAGGCCCTGGTAGATAGCAGGTGAAGTCTCATCGGCAGCCGCCGTATACTCGCCGCGGGCGACCTGTCCATCAGGCTCTGACGACGGGACGGCCTTGCGGAAGCTGTGCGGGAACGAAGGGGGGCCATTCCTTGCGATCATGGATGCTCGTGCTCGGCGTGGCGTGCAGTGTGCTCTGGCTCATAGTGGCCTGCGAGCGCGCCAGCGATAGCGTGCCGAGTGCCACGGCCGGTAAGGCGCCGGCTGCCGCGGCATACGGCTCGATGGGCGGGACGAACGTGGTTGCAGTCCCGCCCGACTCGCCGCAGCTCAAGGAGTTGCGGGTTGAGGCGGT
>JBGPUH010000194.1:0-5129 GCA_041491025.1 Methylomirabilis sp. (SeqCode) | reverse complement strand
GACCTTTACCATTATGTCCGGCAGCGAGCGCATTCCTCTCTCGGATAGCGATCTAAGGAAGCTTCGCGAGACCTTGGACCTGTGGTTCGCCTATGCCTACTACGCGGGAATACCGTTCGGCCTGTGCCTGCTCGGAATGACCAGCCTGATAGGTGCGGCAATCGCAATGGGATGGCAGCTCTGGTGCCGCCAGATTCATGAACGGTAACACATCGCTGGCTCACCAGGCGCTGTTAAGAGGTGGCTGCGGTGAGGGTTCCCTGACATCAGCCCTCAGGTTCCTGAAGCGTGTGAAGAACACATCTTACAGATACTGCCCGTAGCGGATCTTCTCGATGACCTCCTTGGTCCGCCGGTACTGCTCGAGCACCCTCTGGATGTCCTCAGTGGAGACCAAGCCGGCCTGCTGGCCGCTCCCCTCCAGCCGGACCTTCTCCTCCAGGGCCCGTTGGATGATCTCGGCGATATCGGCCCCGCTCAGCTTCACCATCCGGGTGATGATCGCGTCGTACTGCAGCTCCAGAAAGAGCTTTCGCCCCGCTCTGGCCTCCGCCTTGGCTTGGTGGATGCGGAAGATCTCGGCCTTCTCCTCCGCCTCCGGGAGTCCCACTTCGATGAAGCGATCGATTCGCCCGGGGCGGACGAGCGTTGCGTCGATGGCGTCAATCCGGTTTGTGGATGCCACGACCATATTCTGCCCGGTGTCGTCAAGATCGTCCAGGTTCTCGGCCATCGTGTTCACCAATCGACCGCCAGCAGCTCTAGCCTCCTCGGGCAGGAAGAAGCGTTCGATGGAGAGGGCGTCGAGTTCGTCCAGTAAGAGGACCGTGCGCCCACTCTCCTTGACGGCGGTGAAGACCTCCTGAAAGAGTTCTCCCGACTCTCCACGCCATTTGGACACGATATTGTTGAGTTTGAGGTGAAAGAAGACCGCTCCCGATTCACGGGCCAGGGCTTTGCTCAGCAGGGTTTTCCCGGTCCCGGCAGGCCCATAGAGAAGGACCCCCCTGGGCGGCTTTGTCCCCCAGCGGAAATGGAGATCCGGGGACGTCAAGGCAAAAATGAACCCTTCGAGCTCGCGCTTGGGGCCCGCCAGACCGCCGATGTCTTTCAGGGAGGTCTCGGGCGTCATGGTCATTTCGATCTTCCCGCGGAGGTCCCCATATTTCTTTTCCAGCTTCGCGAGAGAGTCTTCCAACCGTCGCCGGAGGACCTCGCGTGCGGGTGGAACCGGAAGACTCAAGGGGCTCGATCGCTCTGGTTTCACTGAGGGTGACCGTTGACGTGGCCGAATGTATGCCAGCCGGGATTGAGGGTAGTGTTACGCAACCCAAGAGATGATCGGAGTGATACTATAATCGGCCTCGAACGAAGGCAAGAAAAAACACGGGGCTGATGTCCTCATCGCTTCCAGTGTCGCTTAAGCCAATCATACCCTTCTCCCCCTGTCAGATAGACGCCGGCATAGAAGACGCCCCAGCTCAGGAGTGACGCGAGAAGGGTGACACCGATTTTCATCCTGTCAGATAGCGAAAGGAATGGAACCACGGAATAGGCCGGGTAGACCAGGAAGCTTGCGGTCATCAGGATGATGCCAGTAATGAACCGAGCCCGCCTGACGCCGCCCTCGCGGAGTCCCGGAGGTTTCTGAACGGTGTTAGGACCGATGGGTTTTCTCACGCATTATTGTCATGGGCCCCCGCGCATCGGGGTCGCCGAATGCCCCGATCGAGGCGACCCCGAATAGCGCCGTGCTCCCGCATGGTCGCAAGGTAGTCCGGCCCAGATACAATGCTGTTGATGCCTTCAAGGACGCCACCTTGGCCATGAAGTTGGACGAGACCTCTTCGGTCCTGGACATACTTACAGAAGAAGGGGACCGGAAGGGGGAGGGTACCACCAGGAAGAAGGCTACCAAGGTGTAAACCGGGAAGGCCGAGCGCCGAAAACCGAGGCCGTCAACTCCTGCTGAGGTGGATCGTTAACTCCTGACCTACTCTGATCCTGGCCCGTTGAGCCAGATCGTTCCAGCGGCGCAGTTCTTCCGGGGTGACATCGTGGGCTTTAGCGATCTCCCAAAGCGTATCGCCCCGCTTGACCTTGTACCGGACCGCCGTTGTGGACTTTGAGGGACCACCATTCTTGCCATTCGTCTTGACGGCTTGACTGCCAACCCGCAACGGCTGCCCCGGTTGGAGCTTGGCCGAGCGCTTCAGGTCATTCCACTGGCGCAACTCCTCGGCGGTCACAGCGTAGGCTTTGGCAATTCCCCAGAGGGTGTCGCCGCGCTTGACGATGTGAACGGGGGATCGGTCGGGCGCGGCTGTTCCTTCGACTCGGCTCAGGACAGGCTTCGGCGTCATGGCTGCCATCGTCGGAGAAGGGGTAGCGGGGGCGGAGGCAATGGCCGGCCCAGTCGATCGCTTCCCCTGGGGGAGCCGCAGCAGCACGCCCACCTGAAGCGTGTCGTCGGCTTTCATGCCATTCAGCCCGGCCAGCACGGCGACGCGTGTCCGATGGCGCGAGGCGATTTTACCCAGCGTATCGCCAGGCCTGACGCGATAACGGTCGCCAGTGGTTTGGACCACCTGACGGCGCTTGCCTTGAGCCACGTCGGAGGAGCGGGATCTGGGAAGTTGATCGAGATTGGCCAGCAAGACCTCCTTGGTACCAAGCGGCAAGAGAACCTCCGCCTGGGCGGAGCCTGGAGGCGTGACGCCACGCATGAGGGCTGCATTCAGCTCACGGATCTCGTCGGGCGGGACGTTGACCACGCGTGCAATGGAGTGGAGCTCGATAGCCCCCGGGACCGACACCCGTTCCACCTCCCAGGGCTTTTCAGTCGGCGGAGTGAACCCGTATTGCTGGGGGTCCTTGGCCATGATGGTGATTGCCATGAAGGCCGGGACGAAGAGCTGTGTTTCCCTCGGGAGCCTTAACGACCAGAAGTCAGTGGTCCCCTGCCGGTCGATGGCCCGCTGGACTTTGTGCTCACCGGCGTTGTACGCGGCCAGCGCGAGCGGCCAGGAGTTAAACATCCCGTACAGGTCCTTCAGGTAGGCAGCAGCCGCCCGGGTCGCCTTCTCCGGGTCCCGCCGCTCATCGAGGTGGTGGGTGACTTTCAGGCGATACCGCTGCGCCGTCGATTTGATGAATTGCCAGATCCCCATGGCTTTGGCCCTGGAGAAAGCCCGGTAGTTGAAGGCGCTCTCGATATACGCCAGATTGACCAAGTCCTGTGGGAGGCCCTGTCCCTTGAAAATATCCTTCATCATCGGCAGGTACCGACCTGACCGCTCAAAGGCCCTGCCGATCAGCTCCCGCTTTCGCTTTTGGGTTTGAAAGAACTGGATGTAGGCCTTCACCTGTTCATTGAGCTCGATCGGCACGTCATACTTGCTGAGGTCCGGTTCCGCAATCGCCTCGGGTCCGATTGGGGGAGACTCAAGCGCTGGCTCTTCTTTGGGATTGACTAAATCGGGCGTCTCTTCGGTGTCGGCCGCATCATCCTGTTCGCCTGCTGGACTCTCTCCGTCTCGAGAGCTGGCAGAGAGCCCTGCCTTCAACGCAGCCGTTTCCTCGATCAGTCTGAGACGAAGGGCGTCCGGGGTGGCCGACTCCGGAAGATTCGAAAGGATGGCGATGGAAGTCTGCAGCTCTGCCTGAGCCTTCGCCCTGTCCCCTGCCTGCAACGCATTCAGCCCCAAGGATGAATGGACCAGCGCGTTCTGGAGGGCCTGTCCTGAGTCCAGTCGAAGCCCGTGCTGAGTCTCGTCGAAGCGGGCCTGCTCCTGTCCGCCTCGGCTCGGAAGCGTGGCGTCGAGAAAGACTGTCGGAGGTTGGGGGGTCTGGGCACCCTTGGATGAGACAACAGCGGTTTTGACCTGGTCATTCGAGTGGCTCAGAGGCTCCTGGGTCTGGTGGGGAACAGCGTTGCGGGCCGGCTCCTCGAAGGCAATGGCAGCATGGGAGGACAGAAGGGAGAAGCTCAGGAGAACGGCGACCACTGTCCCCTGGGGCCTCCGGAAGAATCGAGGACTCATCTTGACCTCCTGTCAGGGTTCCTGCGAGAGGCTGGCAAGAATCAAGAAGCCGTGACCATCCGTTCTTTCTCAAGAGCCTCTTGAATAGCGGGCAGAAATAATTGAATAGCCTTATACCCCGCTTCGATCAATTTGTCAAGCTTTTCAAATGCCAGGATACTTTCCCCTTCGATGTTGCCCGGCCCGATCTCGATGACAACCGCCCCTCGTCGGCGGCACTCTTCCACCTCCCAGCGCATCTGGGCTTTCCCGAGCCAATCGACGATCCGCCAGGGAAGAAACCTCCTGAGATCCTGCCTGCGCTTGAAGAGGAACCCGAGGTTGACCGCCACGATCACCAGGGCTCCTTGCTCCGAGGCGGTCCGGGCCGGCAGGTTGCCAGCGAGGCTGCCGTCAACCAACAACCTCCCACGATAGCGGACCGGGAAACGGGATGGCAGGGCCGAACTCGCCATCAATGCCTCGACGACTGGCTCTGAAGGGACGGTGCCAAGGACGGTTCGCCCGGGGGGAAGAAGCCGCGTCGCGGTAACCAAGAGGGGTGTCTGCAATGATCTAAAACTCAGCCCTTTGAGGCCAAGGTCTTCCTCAAGCCACCGGCGCCGCTGACGCCGACTGAAAAGTTGAAGGACCCTGATGAGCCTAGCTGGCTGAGAAAGCTCAGCGAACCGTTCCTGGAGGACGAGGGCAGCGTCTTGTAGCCGCTCGATGGCGCGCCTGTGATCACCTGCCGCGGCAAAGGCGGCCCCAAGGATGGCGCCTATGCTCACCCCCACGAGGAGATCGGGAATCAGGCCCTCCTCGACCAGGGCGCGAAGCACACCGATGTGCGCAGCGCCGCGCGCCGCCCCCCCTCCCAAGACCAGGGCAAAGAGCGGCCGCTGGGGCTTAGTAGGGGTCGGCGCATTCATCCGACCGTCTCGTCGATCCACGCCAGGTAGTCGGGAGAACCGTCGAGAATCGGCAATGCTATCACCTCTGGCACCGTATAGGAATGGAGCCGCTTGACCGCTTCGATGATCGAGGGTAGGAGATCACTCCGGCTCTTGACCAGCAAGAGCACCTCTTCCTGCTCTTCGATCTTTC
>JBGPUH010000193.1:0-5132 GCA_041491025.1 Methylomirabilis sp. (SeqCode) | reverse complement strand
TGGAGCATCTCCTTCAGGGCCAGAACCTTGGGCTGGTTGTTCACAAGGGCCAGCATGATGACACCGAAGGTTGATTGCATCGGGGTGTGCTTGTAGAGCTGGTTCAGGATCGGCGGGGCCGGCTGGTCCTTTTTGAGCTCGATGAAGATCCGCATCCCCTCGCGATCCGACTCGTCCCGCAGGTCCGAAATCCCCTCGATCTTCCGGTCCCGAACCAGCTCGGCGATCCGCTCGATCAGCTTGGCTTTGTTCACCTGGTACGGCAGCTCCGAGACAATAACGCTCTCCCGCCCGCCCCTCCCCTTTTCCACAAACGCCTTCGCGCGCATCTGGATCAGGCCTCGGCCCGTCGTGTAGGCATCCCGGATCCCCTGCCTGCCGTGGATGTACGCGGCCGTTGGAAAGTCTGGTCCAGGCAGCGCCTCCATGAGCCGATCCAGCGTCACCTCGGGATCATCGAGCTGCAACAGGAGGGCGTCCACGGTTTCGCCAAGATTGTGGGGCGGGATGTTGGTGGCCATCCCGACCGCGATCCCGGAAGAGCCGTTGACGAGCAGGTTTGGAAGGGCCGCCGGCAGGAGCGTCGGCTCTTGAAGCGTGTCGTCAAAGTTGGGAGCCCGGTCCACCGTCTCCTTGTCGATGTCCCGGAGCATCTCCTGGGCGATCCTGGCAAGGCGAACCTCGGTATATCGCATCGCCGCCGGCGCGTCGCCATCCACTGAGCCGAAGTTTCCCTGGCCGTCGATGAGGGGGTACCGCATCGAGAAATCCTGGACCAGGCGAACGAGGGTGTCGTAGACCGCCGTGTCGCCATGCGGGTGGTACTTACCCAAGACCTCGCCTACGACGCGGGCCGCCTTCTTGTATGGGCGGTTAAAGGGGAGTCCCAACTCCTGCATGGCGTACAGGACCCGGCGGTGCACCGGCTTCAGCCCGTCCCGCACGTCAGGCAAGGCCCGGCCGATGATCACGCTCATGGCGTAGTCCATGTACGACCGGCGCATCTCCTCGTGGATGTCGGTCGGCCTCACCTCGCCAACCCGGTTTAGCGCGCTTTGTTGTTCGTCAGGCATTCACTCCTCCACGGGCCGCACAAATGAAAATGGCCCGATCGCCGGGCCTCCACGCGATGGGAGTTCATGGTCGATAGTTCATGGTTCATCGTAAGGCAACCTGATTCTGCCGAAGGCCAGAAGTCCTCTCTTCATCTATGAACTCTGAGCTGTGAACTAGATGTCCAGGCTGCTTACCTCTGTCGCGTGCCTCTCGATGAATTGCCGCCGCGGCTCCACCTGGTCGCCCATCAAGGTAGTGAAAATCTGCTCCGCGGCGACCGCATCCTCAACGGTCACCCGCAGCAGCGTCCGAGTCTCAGGGTTCATGGTGGTTCTCCAAAGCTGCTCGGGGTTCATTTCGCCCAGACCCTTATAGCGCTGGATCGCCAACCCCTTCTTGGCCAGCTCCATGCTCTTGCCGAGCAGGTCGCTCCACGACTCCGCGGAGGCGCTTTCCCCCTCCGCCGCCACGTTAAACGGGGGCGCCCCGAGCCCAGCGAGCGCGGCGGCTGCGGTCTCTAGCTCTCGGTACTCCGGCGATCCGATGAGCCCTTGATCTATGGCCGCGACGCTTCGCTGCCCCTGGCCGTTGCTACCAAAGGACAGGAGAATTCGGCACGCCTCCTGCTCTTCATCCCACTCCACTCTTCCCTCGGCCGGGCCTAGCCGCGCCGCCTGGGCCCTCAGCGCCGCCAGCAGCCGGGCCAGAAGCTGGCGCGCTTTCTCCTCGTCCTTCAGAGATCCCCTGGGCACGCCACCCGACTGCACTAAGGCCGCCACCGCGCCAGGGTGACGCCCCCGCCGCTCCATCGCCCGGAGACAGTGCTGCCAGGTAATCAGTTTTCGCATCATGCCATGGAGCCGCTGTCCGGTCCAGGCCGTTCCACCGTTGCTGCCCTCTACTCGGAGCGAGTCGGCGGCCGCCTCCAAGAGGAACTCCTCCATCGCCCGATCGTCCTTCAGATACCGCTCGGCTTTCCCCTTCTTCACCTTGTACAGGGGCGGCTGCGCGATGTACAGATGGCCCCCCTCGACGACCTGGCGAAGGTGCCGGAAGAAGAAGGTGAGCAGCAACGTCCGGATGTGCTCCCCATCCACATCGGCGTCAGTCATGATGATGATCCGGTGATAGCGGAGCCGCCCGAGATCGAATTCGGGGTCGATCCCGGCCCCGATGGCCGAGATAAGGACCCGGATCTCCGCCGACGACAGCATCTTGTCGACCCGCGCCCGCTCGGTGTTCAGGATCTTGCCCCTGAGCGGCAGGATGGCCTGGAACCGTCGATCGCGTCCCTGTTTTGCGGATCCGCCGGCCGAATCGCCCTCGACGATGTAGAGTTCGCAGAGAGCGGGGTCCTTCTCGGCGCAGTCGGCGAGCTTCCCGGGCAGGTCGTCGCCGTCGAGCGGCCCCTTGCGGCGCGCCAGCTCCTTGGCCTTGCGGGCTGCCTCTCGTGCGTGCGCCGCCTCGGCCGCCTTCTCGATGATTCGCCGGCCAATAGCCGGGTTCTCTTCCAGGTACTCTCCCAGCTTCTCATTGATGATGGTTTCAACCAGGCCCTTCATGTCGGGGTTGTTCAGGCGAGCCTTGGTCTGCCCCTCAAACTGGGGATTGGAGAGCTTCACGCTGATGACGGCCGTCAGCCCCTCGCGGACATCATCCCCGGTCAGGGTTGCCTTCAAGTTCTTCAGCAGGTCGCGGGCGGCGGCATAGTTGTTGATCGTCCGGGTCAGGGCCGACCGAAACCCGATCAAATGCGTGCCGCCGTCGTGGGTGTTGATGTTGTTGGCGAAGGAGAAGACCGTCTCGGTATAGCCGTCGTTATACTGGATGGCCGCCTCGACCACCGTTGTATCGCGCTGGGCCTCGATGTAGATCGGCTTCGGGTGCAAGACCCCCTTGTTCTCATTGAGCAGCTCGACAAATGACTTGATGCCGCCGGTGTAATAAAACTCCCGCACCTCGTTGACTCGCTCATCTTCCAGCCTGATGCGCAGGCCCTTATTCAGGAAGGCCAGTTCGCGCAGCCTGTTGCTCAGCGTATCCAGACTGAAGGTCCGGTCTTCGAAGATCTGTGCGTCCGGCAGGAAAGTCACGCGGGTTCCGGTCTTGCGGGCCTTCCCGATCTCCTCCAGATCGCCGGCCGGTTTGCCCCGCTCATACCGCTGCTGATACTTCTTCCCGTCGCGCCAGATCTCGACCTCGAGCCATTCGGACAGCGCGTTTACCACGGAAATACCAACGCCGTGCAAGCCGCCCGACACCTTGTATGCGGAGTTGTCGAACTTGCCGCCAGCGTGAAGGGTGGTCATGACCACTTCCACCGCCGGCCGGCCGGTCGCCTCGTGTTCTTTGACCGGGATGCCACGCCCGTTGTCCACGACGGTGACACTGTTATCGGAATGGACGGTGACCTCCACCCGGTCACAGCAGCCGACCAGCGCTTCGTCCACGCTGTTGTCTACCGCTTCGTATACCAGGTGGTGGAGCCCCTCGGGCCCTGTGCCGCCGATGTACATCGCGGGCCGCTTCCGAACGGCCTCGAGGCCCTCGAGGACCCTGATCTGCGCCGCGTCGTACGGATCAACGTTGGAGTAAACGTTGATGTTGCGGTCATCGGGTGGGCTAATGTCGAGGTCTTTAGGTTCTCTGCTCATACCCCTCCTTGTGCGAGACGATGACACCCGACACAGGCGCCGTTCCCGCCTGTAGTGTGCGCGTCATTGCGAGGAGCGGAGCGACGAAGCAGTCTCTCGGGCAGGGTCCAGTGAGATTGCCGCGCTCCCTGCGGTCGCTCGCAATGACAGGGCCCTGGGTTGAAACCTCGCCGCGGGCTTTCATGCCCATAGGTGTGCCACGGGCGCATGAGGCATTGTGATGGTGGGCGGATAATGTTGGAACGGCACTAGACCCTCATCGGCATAATGACGCAAGAATATCCCTTCTCGTCTTTGGCACGGAAAAGCGCTGGGCTCAGCGGGTCCTGGAGGTGGATGGTGACCTGCTCGCCTTCCACGACGCTCAGGAAGTCAAGAATGTAGCGTGCGTTGAACCCCACCACCATCTCCTCGTGCTCGTACTCAATCTCAATACGCTCGCGCGCCTCTCCGAGATCGAGATTGACGCACCGAAGAAGAAGCTTCCCGGGCTTCAGCTCCATTGTGGTGGGCACGGTCCGCTCACCAAGGATGGTGGAGGTTCGGCGGAGGCCGGCAATAAGGGCTCCGCGATTGACCGTGACCTGCTTGGTGGCCGTTGTGGGGATGACTTGTTCATAGTTAGGAAACTGCCCCTCGATAAGTCGCGCATCGATCAGGGTGTGGTCGGTGCTCAACAGCAGATGGTTCTCTGCTGTCTCGATTTCGACCTCACCCGGCTCCTCCCTCAAGAGTTTTAGCATCTCGGCAGCGGCCTTACGGGGGATAATGATGTCGATCGGGCTGCTGTCTTTCGCCAGGTCACTCTCGAAGGTGGTCATGGCGAGCCTATGTCCGTCAGTGGCAACCATCTTGACATCTTTGGGGGTCACCCGGAACAAAATCCCGTTCAACATATAGCGAGTTTGATCCGAGGAAACGGCAAACAGTGTCCGCCGAATCATGTCGAGAAACTGGCGCCGATCAAGGACGATACCTCTTTTTTTTGGTTCGCGTATTGATGGAAAATCATCCCGAGGTAGACCTTTCATCCGGACTTCTGAGCTTCCACACGAAATCGTCGCCGTCATCTCTCCATCGACCGTGAGGTCCACTGTCGCGGCGGGAAATTCTCGAATGATCTCGTAAAGTTTCCTGGCCGAAAGCGCGATCGATCCCTCCTTGAGAACCTCTCCGGCGAGGCGCATGCGTACTCCAAGGTCCAAATCCGTTCCAAATACAGAGAGGTGGGTATTGGAGGCTTCAAGAAGGAGGTGGGAGAGAATGGGGAGGCTTCTCTTGGTCTCGACAACGGCTTGAATGGGTCCTACGCCGCCAAACAGATCATCGCGAGAAATCCTGATGTGCATGAACCCCTCAGCTCTGCAAAGGTTTCCTACCTATACTTAATCTTTTCAGTTCAATACAATAAAAAGAACCGGA
>JBGPUH010000192.1:0-5139 GCA_041491025.1 Methylomirabilis sp. (SeqCode) | reverse complement strand
TACCAATATCAAAGGGTCGCTACCGAAGGTGCCCTTGGCTCTTGACAATCCGAATAGAAGAAACGGCCACGCCAAGCAGTCGATGGTCGGTCCCACCGTCTCGCGGCCCCGGGATGAACGGGTCCTTCGCTAAGATCAGGAGTTTCAGCCGTCGGCCCTCATGCTTCAGGTCGAACTGCTTCGTCTGCCACTTCCCGGGTTCACTCTCACAGTCCCCCAGGGACTGATTCTTCAGGCGAAGTGTCAGCCCGCTCGCCGTGGGGGTGAAAAACTCGATCTCGATCCGCTGTTCCTTCTCACGACCGCCGGGAGTATCCAGGAAGGCGATCCCATAATCGGAGGTCCACCGCACAACCCGATCGCCCCACTGTTCGCGAGAGTGCCAGCCGAGGCCGAGTTGGCGCTCATCGTTCCTGCCCATTTCAACAAACGGGTCGAGACCACCCTCACCCAGGAATTGCTCATAGGCAACCTGGTACGTCGGAAGCGCGCATGACAGGACCGGGTACCCCATCCCCTCGTCAAGCATCCCCAAGAGCGTGTCGTCCGGGATGGCCCGAAGCCTCTGAACCCTTCTCCGCTCTCGCAACGTGCTGGGGAGGACCGCCAGGTTCCAGAGAATGGCCCGAAATTGGTACAAGGCGTCTCGCGAGCGCCCCAGGGTAAGGTATTTGGCGATCATCTTCGCGTTAAACGCGAGGCTTGCGGGAAGCATCCAGGAGAGGGTGGAGAGGGAGAAGTTTTTCAGCATCATGCGAAGCCGGTTCCGATGGTCGAAGTACTCGTTGTACACAGCCTTCCGCCTGCCCGCCTTGTATTTGTGGTAGACAATGGCCTGGGGGATAAAGAGGACCCGAGAGCCGCTCAGCCACGTCCTGATCCCGATATCGAGGTCCTCGTAATAGAGGAAATTCTTGGCATCGAGCTTCCCGATCCGCTCGATCAGGCTGCGACGAAAGATCAGCGCGCCCCCGCACCCCGCGAGGATCTCTGTCGGCGTGTCATATTGGCCGCGGTCCAGCTCGAACGCGCCGCGATCCCACCCATAGAGGATCTTATTCGCCGCGATCCCGACGCTGTTGAGCACCTCCGGCTCGAAGTAGATCTTCATCTTCGCCGCGGCCGACCCGATGGTCTCGTCCGCCTCCATCGCCCCCACCAGTTCCTCGATGCACCGAGGATCGATCCGCGTATCGGGATTGAGCAGGAACAGGTATTCCCCTTTGGCAACCAGCATGGCCCGATTATTGGCCTCGGGGAAGCCCACGTTCTTGCCCAACTCGATCACCTTGGCCCACGGGAACGTCCGACGGATGAACTCCACGCTCCCGTCGGTGGAGCCGTTGTCGGCCACGATCACCTCGACATTGGGGTACGTGGACTCCCGGAGCGAGCCGAGGCACTCTGAAAAGTGTTCCCGTTCGTTGGTGCACACGATCAATACCGACACCAGCGGGAGTGGGCGTTCTCCCACGGCGATCGTACTCCGAGACGCGATTTCGCGCGTCCTGTCAGGGGTGAGTTGGCGATAGAGCTCCCGCATCCTCTGCGCAATCCGCGTCCAGGTATAGCGATCGGCGACCTTCGCCCTTCCCTTTTCTCCCATCCGCCGTCGCATGCCCTCGTCCGACACGAGCCGAATGATGGCCCCGGCCAGTTGCTCAGCGTCGCCGTAACTGACCAGCAGCCCGTCCCCCTCGTGCTCGATCACGGACGATACCGCCCCGGTCCGGCAGCCGATGACCGGCTTGCCGCAGGCCCATGCCTCCAGATACACAATCCCGAACGATTCGACCCGCGAGGGCAGGGCCAGGAGATCACACGCGGCAAGCATCTCGCGCTTCTCCGCATCGGAGATGACCCCGAGGAGCATGATCTTCTCCCGCCCCTCCGGTGGAAACGCCGCGATCCTGGCGGCAATCGCTGGGGAATAATGGGTCGAGGGCCCGGCCATGACCAGCCTGGCGGAGGGGACTGCCCGCCAGACGCGGGGCATCGCCTCGAGCAGCGCGTCAACCCCCTTCTCGGACTCCATCCGCCCGATGAAGGCGATGATGGGGTCGGCCTTGCCGATTCGGTGTCTCGCTCGAAAGGCTGACCCATCGATTCCCTGGAAGCGCTCCGGATCAGTGCCGGCGCCGATCACGTGCACCTTGCCCGCCGGAACCCCCATCGAGAGGAGGTGGTCTCGCTCATACTCGGTCAGCGCGATCAGGGCATCGGCGGCCTTCAGCGCCTTTTCCATGATGCGTCGATCGAACGCCCAGGGATCGGCCGGGTGAAAGCAGGGAATCAGCACAATGGGAAAGGGCGTGAACAGCCTGGCCACGAAAGGATAGTACATCGTCTGGAAGGGAAACGCCGTCGCGGTGACGAGATCGGGCTTCTCCCGGATGATCTCGCGGACCATCCGCAAGCACGTCGGGCCGTTCCAGACCGTCCGGACGAGATCGTTGAACGGCAGTCGAAGGCGCCACGCGCCGTGCATCACGAGGTCCAAGAGAGGACGCAGCCGCCGTGAGGTGGGAAACCTTCTGACGGGGACGCCGCCGATCGTCTCTTCTCCGGCAGGAAGGAGCGGCAGGGAAGCGTTGATAAACGCCTCGGCGCTTGGGGCGTTGGAGGTGAAGACGCGCACCTCCTCTCCCCACCCGACAAGCCGCTCCGACACCTCCTTCAAGAGCAGTTCGGAACCGCCCACTGCGGGCCAATAGTCGTGGCAGACGTGCAGGATCCTCACGATGCTACCGCGTGCTCCCGATAGCCCGCGTGTTCCCGCACGAGCCTTTCATAGATCTGCTCGAGCTCCTCGGCGTTGTCCTGGATCGATTTTATCCGCTCGATATTGCGCGCGTACGCCTGGATCATATGCGGGTTGTTGATAAGATATTCCATCTTGGCCCGCAGATCCTCGACACTGCCGGTCTCAACGAGCAACCCGGTCCGATCGTGATGAACCAGCTCCGGGATCCCACCGACGCGGGACGCCACGACCGGCATCCTGGCCAGGAACGCCTCATGAATGGTCAGCGGAGAGTTCTCCGGCCAGATCGAAGGGACGACCAGGAGATCGAGACCCGACATAACCTCTGCAACCTCGCGATTGTCGAACGCCCCCATGAACGTGATATCGGGATGGCGCATTTGTCGTTTCACGCTCTCGGAATAGGCCGGCATGATCGTCGGATCGCCATAGATCAGCAGCTCGGCCTTTCCTGTCGGCAATCGGTTGAACGCGTCCACCAAGACGTGCAGTCCCTTATGGACGACGATCGCCCCGACGAACCCGAACCTGATCCGTGAGGATGGGCGCCTGCTCACGACCCTGAAGCGCTCCAGGCTGAGCCCGTTGTCCAGGAAGATGATCTTGTCCGACGGAATGCCAAACTCGATGAACTTCTGCCTCAAGAACGCCGAGGGGGAGATCAGGAGGTCGGCGCCGAGCAGCATCTTCCGCATGAATCTCGCCCGATACATCCCGGCAAGCCGGCCTCCCATCCGGATCGCCTGTTCGAACCGACGGTTCGTCACCATCGGATGCTTGATGCACGCGGCGCATTTCGCCCCGGAGCCAGGTCCCTCGCAGATTTCGAGGCTGGGCGTGATGAGCTGCGTCCGGTGACACATCGACCAGTAATCGTGCAGCGTGAAGACCACAGGGATCCCGTGCCTTTTGGCCACTGAAATCATCGATGCCGAGAGCCCATCGGTATGCTGAAAATGTACCAGGTCGGGACGGAACTCATGCAGGAACAGATCGAAGCTCTCGTCGATGGCCGGATTCGAGATGCTGAGGTAAAAGGCATGAACGACGTTGCCCGCCCGCAGGCCGCGCCGGTTGAAGTAGACCGTTCGAACCGGAAGATCATCGTAGGTGGTCTCGATCTCCACAAACCCATGATCGAAATACCCATCTTCCTTGGTGTAGACCCGAACCCGATGCCCCCGCGACATCAACGCCTTGGAGAGGGTGTAGGTATAGACCTCCGTCCCCGCGACGTGGCGCGGCGGAAAGTAGTGGACGACTTGAAGGACTTTCACCGTTGCCCCCGATTCGCCCCTCCCCCGATCGTCCCCTCGCCCCCCATCTTCTTCCCCTTCTCCCCTCGGGGGAGAAGGCTGGGATGAGGGGGTACCAATGGGACAGGGGAAGGAAGCGAGACAGTTACGTGACAGAACGTGATTCGTCGGTCGGCGGTTTCATCAGAAGCAGAACTACGTCACCAGGCCCTGGCGCTTCAACTCCGCATGGGCCAGATCAAAGGTATCCCGTGCCTGCTGCTCTCTGACCCATCGCACCAGGTCGTCAACCCCGTTGGCGAACTGCACTCGAGGGGCGAACCCGATCCGATCCTGAATCTTTGTGATATCGGCGAAGCAGTGCCTGATGTCTCCCTGTCGAAACGCCCGCTCGATCGTCGCCTGCACATTCGACCCGGGGACCAGCTTCTTGATCAGAACCTCAGCCACTTCCAGGATGGTGGTCTGCCGACCGGTCCCGACGTTGAACACCTCATAGTCGGCCTCCGGTTTCTCCATCGCAAGCAGATTCGCTTGAACGATATCCGACACATGCACAAAATCCCGGCTCTGCAATCCGTCCTCGAAGATGACCGGGGACTTCCGATTCAGAAGCCGGCCGGAGAAGATCGCGGCGACACCGGTGTACGGATTCGAGAGGGCCTGCCGCGGCCCGTACGTGTTGAAGTACCGCAGGGCGACCGTCGGGATGTTGTAGGCCAATCCAGTGCTGAGGAACATCTCCTCGTGGTCGCGCTTCGTGATCGCGTAGATCGAGGTCGGAAAGAGGGGCTTCGTCTCCGGGGTCGGGATCGGCTCTGCCGGCCGCTCGCACGCGGGACACCGCATCTCCCATTCCTGGCCTCTGAGCTGCTCGCTGGAGCGGAGCTTCGGAGAGACGTCACCGCATCGCTTGCACGAGTAAGCCCCTTCTCCATAGACGGACATCGAGGAGGCAACGACCACCTTGCGCACTCGATGTCGTTCCTTCGCCAGGATGTCGAGGAGGACCGCGCCACCCAACGTATTCGCCTCGGTGTACATGAGGATCTCATACATCGACTGACCGACCCCCACCTTCGCCGCGAGATGGAAGATGACCTCCACACCCTGGATGGC
>JBGPUH010000191.1:0-5166 GCA_041491025.1 Methylomirabilis sp. (SeqCode) | reverse complement strand
TGCCAGGCGTCTTGCTCCTCGATTCATGCATCACCCCTTAGTGTGATTGACACATTCACCCGCCCTTACTACAATCGGCCCATGCCAAAGGTGCGGGTCGGTGACATCCAGATGTTCTACCGCGAAGACGGCCACGGCGACCATGTGGTCTGGATCCAGGGGCTCGGCCTGGACCACCGCGGCTGGGCTCTTCAGATCCCCTGCTTCGTCCAGCACTTCTGTTGCCTGACATTTGACAATCGCGACGCTGGCCAGAGTGACCGCTCGCCTGGCGCCTACACTATCAAGACCATGGCCGACGACGCGGTTCGCCTGATGGACGCGCTGGCCATCAAGCAGGCCCATGTCGTCGGCCTCTCGATGGGCGGCGCGATCGCGCAGGAGTTGGCGATCAACTACCCGGCCAGAGTGAAACGCCTGGTCCTCGTGGCCACCTACACCTCCGGCGATCCGCGAGGGACCGATCTACTCAACTCCTTCGTCCTGATGCGAGCCCGCTTCAGCCGAGAAGAGTATCTGCGCGCCATCGGCCCCTGGGTCTACTCGTATCAGGACTACTTGATTCCCGGACTGGTCGAGACGGCCATCAAGAGAGGGGTTAAGGACCCGTACTTCCTGCCGGCCAAGGTGTACGCCCGCCAGGTCGCGGCCGCGAGCAACCACTTCACCGAGGATCGCTTGAAGCAGATTCAGGCGCCGACCCTGATCGTGGCCGCCGATGAGGACCTGCTGACCCCGATGCGGTTCGCCAGGACTCTCCACGAGCAGATCCCCGGCGCCAGGCTGGCGGTGCTACAGGGCACGGGCCATGGGCTCATCTGGACTCACGCCGAAGAGTTCAACACCCTCGTCCTACCATTCCTCAAGGAGGCGTGAGCGTCGCTCAGCGCTCCTCCCTCTATTTTATCCTGCATAGGCCATCGACTCCAGGATTTTGATCCGCTGTGCCAGCGGGGGGTGCGTGGCCAGCAGATCGGCCCAAAACCCTTCGCGGTCGCCCAGAGGGTGCTCCAGGGGATCACAGATACAGAGGGGCGCGGTGCCGCGATTGATGCTGCGGGTGGGCGTCGTCGCCGCCTGTAGCTTCCGAAGGGCGCTCGCCAATCCCTTCGGGTTCCGGGTCAGTTCGGCGCCGGACGCGTCGGCCAGATACTCGCGGCTCCTCGAGATCGACATGGCGATCAGTTGACCAAGGAGCGGGGCCAGTATCACCAGGACGATCCACAGAATGAACAAGACGGCCTGGCCGGCCCCGGACCCTTTTCTGTCCCCCGAGTCCCTCCCCCGCCACGATCCGCTCCGAGCGGTCCAATCATGGAGCAGCAGCACCGCCCCAAGGAGAGCGGCCGTCACGGTCATCACGCGGGTGTCGTAATTGCGGATGTGGGACATTTCATGGGCGATGACCCCCTGCAACTCCTCACGACTCATCATCTCCAGAAGGCCCTGCGTCACCGCGAGAGAGGCATGGGCCGGGTCGCGACCGGTGGCAAACGCGTTCGGATCGGGGTCCGGCACAACGTAGACCTTGGGCTTCGGGAGGCCGGAGGCGATCGCCATCTCCTCCACGACGTTGTCGAGTTGGCGGGCCTTCAGGTCAGTCAGGGCGAGCGGGACAGCTCGACATGAGGCGAGGACTAACTTGTCACCACTTCTGTACCCACGCCAAGCGGTCAGGATCCCCACCCCGAAGGCCGCGATGGTTGCCACCGGGAATGTCACCATCCTCTGTGCTCGGGGACGGGAAGGATCGAATTGGTTGCTCACCATTCTGCCCGGCAATAGGGCAGGACCGATGACGAAGCGATCAACCCCATAGCCCAAGAAGAGAAGGAGGAGAAGGAAGAGGCCGATCACGAGAGCCGTCTTCCGCCGATTCCTCGCTTGCTGCTCAAAGAGGTTTGCCGGCGTGGTGGGAGGCAAAGAAGGCTTCGACGGCCCCTGGCCCGATGGGTCGGGTGCGATCGAGGAGGCCGTGCCCGTCACAGGGGCTCCACACTGTGTGCAGCGAGGGGCGTCGAACTGGACGAACCCGCAGGAAGGACAGCGCATTGCCCGCCCTTGAATGACCCGCTCAGCTCAACGAAAGGTCAACGCGGGGGGAGGCCTTCTCCGCCTCCTCGATGTGGAAATAATCGGCAGGCGCGAAGCCCAGTCCGGCCGCCATCAGGTTGGTCGGAAATACCTGCTGCTTGATATTGTACCGGGCCACGAGATCGTTGTAGAGCTGGCGCGCGAAACCGATCCGGTTCTCCGTGCTCGTCAGCTCTTCCTGAAGCTGGAGGACGTTCTGGCTTGATTTGAGGTCCGGGTAGTTCTCCATCAGCGCAAACAACCGGGAAAGCGCCTGGCTGAGCTGCCCCTCGGCCGCCGCAGCCGCCTGGGGTCCTTGCGCCGAGACTGCGCGGGTGCGAGCGGCAACGACCCGTTCCAGCGTGTCCCGTTCGAACTGCATCGCCCCTTTCACGGCATTCACCAGATTGGGGATCAGGTCGTGGCGACGTTTGAGCTGGACATCGATCTGCTGCCAGGCATTCTGGACCTGATTCTTCAGGCCGATCAAGCGGTTATACGTCGCGATCAGCCAGACGACGATCAGGCCGACAATTCCGAGGACCACTGCCATCGCCATCCCCGCCTCCTTTGAGATGATCTGCTTCCGGACCAGTACCGTTCCAACTATTTATGGCGACTTTGCCCTTGCGCGCTGTCGCGACCATTGGCATGAGAAGCGCCGCTCAAATTCGGCGCATCAAGTTGGAACGGCACCAGGGCCTCATGCGCACGCCAGCCCTGTGGTTCTCTTCTATCATTGATGTAGCCGCCGGTCAATGCCGATCGACCGAGGAGTGCCGTGGCGGGTCCCGCCGCCCAGTACTTGATTGCGAAAGTAAGCGCACATACATTGTCATACCCGCCCCCGATCGGAGTCGAGGGCAGGCTCCAGCGGATATCCAGCAAAATCAATGGATTCCCGCTTAAGGACTGCGGGAATGACGTTACGTGTATTATGGCAATCAAGTACTAGTCCGGCCAGGAGCCCGGATTGCCTTTGAAACCATCTGATGGTTATGCTAGATTCCCACTTGCCGTCGCCCGGCGCAACAACGAGGGTAACGTCGATGCGAACACGATGGCTTCTCGCCGCACTATCGGTCCTGCTGCCTCTCGCGATCGCCCGGGGCGCTACAGCCCAGGAGATCTCCCTCGATGTGACGGAACAGACCCTGGAGAACGGGATGAAGCTGCTGATCGTCCCGAGGCGGACTTCCTTCACCTTCTCGGCCTACCTGCGCTTCAAGATCGGGAGCGCCCAGGAACAGGCCGGGAAGACCGGCCTCTCCCACATGCTGGAGCACATGATGTTCAAGGGGACACGCCTGATCGGGGGCGTGGAGACCGAGGCCGAAGAACCGATGCTTGAGAAACTCGATGCGCTGCACCAAGAACTCCAAAAGCTGCAAGAAGCTGAGCGGTCGCCCTTCATGCCCAAGAACCCGAGCCGGCGGATGGCTTTGGAGAAGGAGATCGGAGAGACGACCTCGGGTCTGAAGCGATTCATCATCCCCAACGAATACTGGCAGATCTACCAGCGCCACGGTGCGACCGGCCTCAACGCCTCAACCTCACGGGATGGGACTCAGTACTACGTGAGCCTCCCCAGCAATCGACTGGAGCTCTGGGCCTTCGTGGAATCGGACCGGATCAAGAATCCCCTTTTGCGCGAGTTCTATACCGAACGGGCCGTCGTGCACGAGGAGCGGCGACAACGCTACGAGGCGAATCCCGAGGGGGCTCTCGTCGAGTCGTTGTTCGCGTCGGCCTTTGTCGCTCACCCGTACCGCAACCCGGTCATCGGCTGGCCCAGTGACATCGAGAATCTCCTCCGCCCCGACGCCATGCGGTACTTCAAGCGGTTCTACGCTCCCAACAATGCGGTGGTGGTCCTCGTCGGCGATCTCGATCCCGGATCCACCACCCGAATCGTGGAGGAACACTTCGGCTCGATCCCACCGCAGCCGCTGCCGGAACCCCGCATCACGCGGGAACCACCGCAGCGCGGGGAGCGGCGGGTATCGATCCGGTTTGACGCCCAGCCCCGCATGATGATCGGGTACCATACCCCGGCCCTGGGCCACCCCGATACGTACGCCTTGCAAGTCGCCGCCGCCATCATGGGAACCGGCAGAACAAGCCGCTTCTACCGCGGCCTGATCGACGGCAAACGCCTGGCCTCCTCCATCGAGGTGCCATCCACCCCGCATCGGGATGCCGGCCTCCTCGTCATCTCGGCCGTCCCCCGGGCACCCCACACGCTGGAAGAGCTGGGGAAGGGGATCGACGCCGAGATCGAGCGACTGAAGGAGTCGGGCGTGACCGATCGCGAATTGCAGCGCGTGAGAAACCAGTTGGAGGCAGACCTCGTCCGATCCCTTCAATCCCCCGTCTCTCTGGCGGCGCACCTTGGCGCGGCGCAGGCCTTGACCGGGGACTGGCGCTACATTCTGGAATCCCGCAAACGGTTGAAGGCGGTGACAGCCGATGATGTGCAGCGGGTCGTGAAAGCCTACTTGACTACGGAGAACCGGACTGTCGCCACATTGCTTGCCAGCAAGCCTTGAGCAGGAATTCGCAGAAGAAGAAAACATGCCACCTGCCGTGAAGCGCGCACTCATCGCCGGACCGTTGCTCGCTGCACTTCTGGTCGCGCAGGCCGGAGGGGCGGAAGATCAGGGCGCCGCTCCCGTCGAGCCGCGGTCCCAGGGCGCGGAGAAGATCAGCCTGATGATCTTCCCGCCCCTGATCTGGAGCCCACCGGCCACAGGCATAGAGGTCGAGCGCCGCACGCTCAGCAACGGGATCATCCTCTACCTCTACCCGGACCGCACGCTGCCGCTCTTCGAGCTGATCGGCCTGATCCGCGCGGGCCGCCTGTATGAGCCGGCGGAGAAGGCGGGCCTGGCCCGGATGGCTGCATCGCAGATCCGGTCCGGCGGCACCACCTCGACCGCAGCCGACGCCCTGAATGACGAGCTGGAATCGCTTGCGGCGCAGCTCGAGCTGTCGGCCGGCGAGGAGGCGGTCGAGGTGCGCCTGAACCTGCTCTCGCGACATACCGAGCGGGGCCTGCAGCTCCTGGCCGACGTGCTCCTCCGACCGGCCTTC
>JBGPUH010000190.1:0-5240 GCA_041491025.1 Methylomirabilis sp. (SeqCode) | reverse complement strand
GAAGCAATGCTGCGAACGCCGGTGGAGGTGATCGAGCGAGATCTTCGCGCATGCGACGCCTTCGATCTGATGGAGCAGGTGAAGGAGATTATGACACCAGCACTCGTGATCTGCGGGACTGCCGATCTGATGACGCCGCCCAAATACGCCGAGTATCTCCATCAGCACATCACAGGGTCTGAACTCGCGTTCATCTCCGGTGCTGGCCACATGGTCATGCTGGAAAAGCCGGACGAAGTGAATCGAGCCATCGACGCGTTCCTCGACCGACTCAGCGCTGAAACAACTTCTCCCAATTAGCAGGAGATTGGATTCCCTCTCGCTCGAGGGGCAGGGTTCGGGTGGCTATTATCGGCAGGTGTCATGACGTATTCAACTGAGGAACCTCTTGTCGCGGGCCGCTGTCCGGCCGGATGTACGTCATCGTGTGATGCGTCAGGAGCTTCTTCTCGCCGGTGACACACTCAGCGGTCCCATAGATCAGCCGTGTACCGAGTTTCAGGATTTTGGCCGTACAATAAAAGTCCTCTTGCCTGCCCGCATTCAGAAAGGCGGTCGTCATTTTGGCCGTCACCGACATGTCCTCAATGCCGAGTCTGGTCACAATGGCCAGCCACATAGCCACATCCGCGGCAGCCATGAACACCGGGCCACTCACGAGGCCACCCGGTCGCTCGAACGCCGACTGGAACGGCACGTGGATGGTGCACTCCCCATCCGCAACGGAGTGCACCTTGAAACCATACACCCTGGTAAAGGGCGCCTCCGAGAGAAGCCGTCGAAGTTTGGTTTTCGTCACGGCGAGGGCCATACGCGAACCTCCTTGGGTTCTTTATCGCGATCAGGAATTCAGATTCTCGGCCAATACATGATGACAGAAACGCCCAGGAGGGCAATCACACCGCCCAAGAGGTCAAACTTGTCTGGAGCAATCTTATCGACTTGCCAACCCCAGAGGAGAGAAAGAACGATGAACACGCCTCCATAGGCCGCATACACCCTTCCAAAGTTGGCAGGCTGTAGTGTGGGGATGATGCCATACAGTATCAGCACCGCAGCGCCGCACAGCGCAAACCAGATCTGCTTCCCTTCCCGCAGCCAGAGCCACACCAGATACCCTCCGCCTATTTCGCACAATCCGGCAAGGACAAAGTACAGCAGAGACTTGGCGATGTTCATGCCTTTCGCCTTTCATTGATCGTTCCGTGTAAGGTTTCTACCTAGCGCAGCACGTCGTCGGTAGCGGGATGAGAGCGCCAGTTATAAGAACACTCCCTGCCGTTCAACACTGACGCTCAGAGGCATAACCCATATGCCCTGCCGTGCACACGGGAGTCGATTGTCACGAGGTCTTCTGCGGCAGCGCGTCCGGTCGGCCGAACAAGCTCGCCAGCTCTTCGGCCCCTTTGTCGTCCACGATGGCCAGCACCTCATCCCCCACCTCAAACTGTGTGACACCGCGTGGCATGAGGATCTGCCCATGGCGGATGATGGTGGCGATCACGCAATTGGGTGGCAGCGGCAGGTCTTTGATGGCCATCCCCAAGGCGCGGGATCCTTTGGGGATTTTTTCCTCTACCAGCGAGTAGCGGCCCCGGCGCAGTTTGAGGAGCGTCATCATATCGCCTAGCGACATCTCTTCTTCGATCAGGCTGGCAAGGATCTGCGCCTGGTCGAGGGCGACGTCCACATGGAACTTCTGATCGAAGAGCCAGGCGGTGCGAGGGTTGTTGATCCAGGCGATGATCCGAGGCACGTTATAGCGCGTGCGGGCAAAGAAGCAGAGGGCTAGATTGTCTGCATCGCTGCCGGTGCAGGCAGCCAACACCTTGGCCCGCTGAATGCCGGCCTGCTCAAGCACCCGTGGATCGATGGCGTTGCCTTCGTAGATCACCTCGGTAGGTAACTCATGGTGAAGGCGTGTGAGGACCTCACGGCGGTGTTCGATCAGATGGACTTCGTGCTGCTGCGCCACCAGGAGGGTCGCTAGGTGCGCCGCCGTACGACCGCCTCCAGCAATCAAGACAAACATGTCATCGCTCCTGCAGCGTCTTCAGCCGATGCCGCAACGCTTCGATGCCCGCCAGAGTGGCGCTCAGATGCAGGACATCGCCCGCCTCCAGGCGAGCCTCCTGGGATGGGAGCATGGCCCGCCCTGCATGGGAAAGCGCCACGGCGAGACACTGACCTGCCGGGAGGAGATCCTGCAGGCTTCGGCCGCTCCAGGCCTCAGGCACTACAAGTTCGTAGATTTCTACTTCGCCGTTGCCGGCCGAGAACACGCTACGGGCATCCGCGTGATAGAGCAGTTCTTCAACCCGCTGTGCGCCCCAACTGGTTGAGCTCACTACCTGTAGGCCAAAGGCTTCGAGCAGGGGGCGCCAGTGCGGATGGTAGTTCCGTACGACGACCTGTGGCACATGGTAGACTGTCCGCGCCACGTGGGCGACTACAGCGTTGAGGGAGTCGGAATTGGTCACGGCGGCCAGGCCCTCGGCTTGCTCGATGCCGGCTCGGCGCAACACATCCTCGGCGAGCACTTCACCTTCCACTGTACGTCCGCGAAAGTCCGGGGGCAGGTTATCGAAGGCGGAGGCCACCTGGTCAATCACCGCCACCTGATGCCCCTTCTGAAAGAGCCGGTAGGCCAGCTCCGCTCCCACCCGGCCACACCCCACGACAACGATGTTCATGGCGAATCTTGTCCCTCCGATGTCGCTGACCGATTGTCTAATTGATATGGCACGTTCGTGATCACGATGCCGGGCTTAAACATCAACACCATCCGCAGCATCATGGCTGCCTGACTGTGTGCCAGGTTGTGCCACCAGTGGCGTGGGACAAACTGTGGCACCACGATGGTAATGGTTTCGTTGGGCTGGCGCTGAGCAGCGATTTCTTCGATGTAGGCCACCAGGGGTTCCAGGAAGAGCCGGTAGGGCGAATCGAGAACGACCAGGCGGATCCCATCCCCCCACGATTCCCATTTCCGCTGAAGCGTCTCGGCCTCGGCGGGATCGGTAGAAATGTGGACCGCCGTGATGTCGTCGGAAAGCGATCTGGCATAGCGGAGTGCGGCCAGCGTGCCTCGATGGACGCCACTGACCGGCAGGATCACGCGGTGGCGCGAGACGCGGGGCGGCGCGCCATACCGCTCCAGCGAGAGGTGCGCCGCCAGGTCGCGGTAATGGTAGTGGATGGCAAAGAAGATCGCCACAAGGATGGGCACCAGGAGAACCACGATCCACGCCCCATCGCGAAACTTTGTCGCCGCAAAGATCAGCATCACCACCGCCGTGCAGAACGAGCCAAATCCGTTGATGACCATCTTGAACATCCAGCGGGCATCGTAACGGAGTGTGGAGCCGCGCTCTTGCACCTCTTGCCGAGGTGTCAGGTGGCCGACTTTCCACCAGCGGCGCGCCATGCCGGCCTGCGAGAGCGTGAAGGAGAGAAAGACCCCGATGGCATAGAGCGGGATCAGTGCGTTGACACTGGCGTGGAACATCCAGATGAGGAGGGAAGCGATGAGGGCCAGCGCGACAATGCCGCGGGAGTAGACCAGCCGGCTTCCCCGGTAGGTGAGCTGCCGGGGCAAGAAACCGTCCGCAGCAAGAAGGGCGCTCAACCTTGGATAGTCGGCAAAGGACGTATTGGCGGCCATGATCAGGATGAGCGTCGTGCCTGCGATAGTCACGAAATACAGCAGCCCTCGCCCTCCATACGCCGTGCGGGCCAGTTGCGAGATCACCGTCTCCCCTTCCGAGGGAATGGCGCCGACCTTGACGGCGAGAAAGGTAACGCTTAAGAACAGCGTGCCCAGAATGGCTGACATCCAGATCAGCGTGATTCCGGCGTTATGGCTGCGGGGCTCCTTAAATGCGGGGATCCCGTTGGAGATAGCCTCCACACCGGTGAGCGCCGTTGTCCCGTTGGAAAAGGCGTGGAGAATCACAAATAGCGTGACCGACTGCATGGATGGTTCCTTTGGCAGATGAGGAGGGTCCACCACTATGCCGAGACCCCCAGTCAGGTACTGCGTGAGACCGCTGCCTACCGTTAGGAACATCATCGCCAGGAAGAAATAAGTGGGAATAGCGAAAATCATACCCGACTCTTTCACGCCGCGCAGGTTGATGAGCATGATGAACAGCACCACCCCGACAGATAACGGCACCCGATAGGGGGAGAGGAACGGATACGCGGAGGCCAGTTGGGCCACCCCAGAAGCAACCGAAACGGAAACCGTCAGGATGTAATCGGTGAGGAGCGCCGCGCCCGCTGTCTGGGCGGGGAGTTCTCCCAGATTGTCTCGAGCCACAATATAGGCGCCACCGCCCCCCGGATAGGCATGGATCGTCTGCTGATAGGAGAACGTGACAATGACGAGCAAGAGCACGATGGCCAGCGAAATCGGGGAGGCATAGACGAATGCTGCGGTTCCTACGGCGGCCAGGACGAACAGAATCTCATCCGTAGCGTATGCGGTCGAAGAAAGCGCGTCGGAGGCGAACACAGCCAGACCGATGGTCTTGCCGATGGTCTGATGCGGAGCATCGGCCGTCCGTAGGGGGCGGCCAATCAACCAAGTGCGCCACGAGCGACGGGGCTCGTATTCTGCACTGCGGCGCAGCACGCTAGTTCCGCCCTCTCGCTGGAAAATGGGCATTCTGGATCCCTTCACGTCGAAATAAATTCAGGCGGTTGCTGACTAGGCTGCCCGGGTGCCTGAATCCAGTAGGCCTGTGCCTGTGTCGATGCTATCTTCCGGTCACAGGCGTCGTCAAGTAAAGTCTGCTCCGGCGCCTACGCCTTCAACACCTCCGGGTTCAGCAGGTTAGGCGGTCGCCGACCTGCCAGCCCAGCCACACAGTTTTCAGCGGCCTTGTTGGCCATCTTGAGCCGCGTCTCCATCGTGGCACTGCCGATGTGAGGGGCCAGCACAACGTTCTTGAGTCTGGTGAGCCCTGGGGCGGGTCTGGGCTCGTGCTCATACACATCCAGTCCGGCGCCGGCGATCCAACCGTCCCTCAGCGCTCTGACAAGTGCCTTCTCATCGACGACGGGGCCTCGCGATGCGTTGATAAGAACGGCGGTTGGCTTCATGAGTTTCAGTTCGGCCGCCGAGATGTAGTGAGTCGTATCGGGAGAGAGCGGGACGTGGAGGGTTACGAAGTCCGATTCGCGGAGAAGCGTCTGCTTATCGACAAAGGTGGCGCCGAGGTCGCGCTCCACCTCCT
>JBGPUH010000189.1:0-5281 GCA_041491025.1 Methylomirabilis sp. (SeqCode) | reverse complement strand
CCTGCAGCGGCAGTAAGGGGATTCGCATTGAAGGTTCCGGCGTGACTCACTCGATCTTCACGATTCCAGGCCGAATCGTCCCTGAACGCCAACTGGTCCATGATCGGGGCGCTGCCGACCACGGCGCCGCCCGGCAGGCCGCCGGCCACTATCTTGGCCAGGGTGGTGAGGTCTGCGTAGATCTCGTACCGCTGCTGCGCCCCGCCAGGCGCGAACCGGAACCCCGTGATCACCTCATCGAAGATCAGGACCATGCCCGTTGCCCTGGTGAACTTCCGCAGTCGGGTCAGGAAACCGAGGTCGGTCGGAATTGTCCCAGAGCTGCCACCTCCAGGCTCCAGGATTACGCCGGCGATATCGTTCCGTCCAAAGGTCAGGGCGCGAAAAGCGTCCCAGTCGTTGGGTGGGCACGTAAGGACTTCTTCGAGGACGCCTTGCGGAACGCCGGCTGAGACCGGTCGGTCGAAAGGCGGGCGGACCGCGACGGCCGCGTAGTCGTGCCACCCGTGAAAATGGCCCTCGAACTTCACGATCTTGCTCTTGCCCCTTGCCGCACGGGCCAGGCGCATCGCCAGAAGAGTGGCCTCAGTCCCTGAGCCGACGAACCGGAGTCGATCGACCCAGGGCATCAGCTTCAGGACCTGCTCGGCCCACAGAACCTCCAGTTCATGACAGGCTCCATAGTGGGTCCCGCGGCTGAGCTGGCCCACGATGGCGTCTCGCACGGCAGGGTGCCCATGCCCAAGGAAGAGGGCGCCATGCCCGACCCAGTAGTCGATCAACTCGTGGCCATCGACATCCCATTTCCTCGACCCCTGGGCGCGATCCACATAGATGGGGAACGGGGAGAGGTGGCGGATGTCATGTGACAGCCCGCCGGCAATGGCCGCGCACGCCCGACGGAACAGGGCCTCCGACCGCGGATGCGCCCGGCGAAATTGCTCATCGATGGATACCCCAGCTTTCTTCACTACTCGGCCTCCTTCACCACGGCACCGAAGAGCCGCCGCCGCCAGAGTAACAGCATCAGCTTGCGGCGAAGTGCCGCTTCCTTCACTCGATACTTGAAGGCCTTGCGACCATCCAGGAACAGCACGGGAACCTCCTGAGCGAATCGCGCTCGTAACACGGGATCGCTCTCGATGTCGATCTCCCTGATCGTCAGCGGATACTCTCCGCGAACCCGTCCCAGCATCGACTTCATCTCCTGGCAGAGGCTGCATTCCTTCGCGGTATAGAGCTCTGCCACGATCCGCTCAGCAATCATTGTGTCACTCCGCGTTGACAGGTCACGCTACCATGCCGCCGTGTGACTGTCAACACGACCTCTCGCCATCATCCAGTCTCGCCTTCCCAGCGTGAATGATCTTTCACCCCATCAGCGTGAGCACGAAGCACGACCCTCCTCCAGCCGGGCTGCTCCACAGGCCGATCTTCAACCATCACACAGCAGCGTCTCGGTCAACACCACCGTAATGTGTTGAATTCATTACAACACTTGCCACACAAATGATTCTTTTCTCAAGCGCAGAAAAGACTTGACAGTTGCTCCAGGGTAGGCTAAAAGGGACTTCTCATCTGGAGGTCAAAACCCGCAAATGCTTATTGGACGCGGTTTTCCACAGCAACACCATTTCTTGAATCTGTCGGTAACCGGGATTGAAGCTGGCCCTAATCAGACGGGGCGGCCCTTTGCAGCTTATCCACACCTGTGGATAACTCTGTGGATAACGGAACCCACACCAGAGGAGGGTTTTGCAATGGTCGATCGGAACTTTCCAATTACAATCAACAGGTTGCACGAGGAGGCCCCCTGTGGATAACAACGGTCAAGGTGGGAAGATGGCCCCCGTCCGCTCTGCCTCCAAGGCGCATGAGATCTGGGGGGAAGCTCTCTCGACCATCCAAGCCAGGGTTGCTCGCCAGAGTTTCGATAACTGGTTTCGTCCGCTGGCTATGGAGTCGATTGAGGGCTCATGCGTGAAGGTCCGGCTCCCGAACCGATTCTTCAAGGAGTGGTTCGAGGATCACTACGGCGGGGTCCTCAAATCGGTGCTGGAGGACCTGATGTTCACCAAGGTGGACGTGGTCCTCAGCGTACAGGAACAAGACAGTCAGGGCGGGACCAGCGGGAGGACAGAGGATGCCGCCAAGCGGCCGGTTCGCCGATACCGGAACGAGGCAACGTTCCTCAACCCAAAGTACACCTTCGAGAATTTCGTCGTGGGCCGCTCCAACCAGTTCGTCCACGCCGGCTGTCTGGCCGTGGGTGAGCAGCTCTCCAGGGCGTACAACCCGCTCTTCATTTACGGCGGCGTCGGTTTGGGGAAGACCCACCTGCTCCACGCGATCGGCCATCTGGTTCTCAAGCGAAACAGCAGGATCAGGCTGTCCTACGTCTCATCCGAGAAATTTACCAACGACCTCATCAACTCGATCCGCTTCGACTCCACGGTTGAGTTCCGCAACCGCTACCGAGGCCTGGATCTGCTCCTGATCGACGACATCCAGTTCATTGCTGGGAAGGAGCGGACCCAGGAGGAGTTCTTCCACACCTTTAATGACCTGTACGATTCCGCCAAGCAGATCGTGATCTCCTCAGACAGTCTCCCACGCGAGATTCCGACGCTGGAGGAGCGGCTGCGCTCCAGGTTCGAATGGGGGTTGATCGCTGACATCCAGCCGCCCGACCTCGAGACCAAAGCGGCCATCCTCAGGAAGAAGGCGCAGGCCGAGGGCGTGCGGCTTCCCGATGAAGTCTCCCTCTTCATCGCGAAGAATGTCCGATCAAACATCCGGGAGCTGGAAGGCTCGCTGGTCCGCCTTGTCGCGTATGGCTCGTTGACCGGCCGGGACCTCAGCCTGGAGCTTGCCCAGGAGGTTCTGAAGGATCTCAGCGCCGAACAGGCGAAGGTGATCACGCTTGCCGTCATCCAGCGGGCGGTGGCCGACTTCTTCCGGCTCAAGGTCGAGGATCTGAAGTCCAAGGAACGAAACCAGGGCGTCGTCCTTCCGCGACAGGTGGCGATGTACCTCAGCCGAACCATGACCGCCTCCTCGCTGCCAGCCATCGGCGAGGCGTTCGGCGGGAGAGACCATACAACAGTCATCCACGCCTGCGACAAGATCAAGCGGCGACTCGCAAGCGATGACGGGTTCCGGCGACAGGTCGAATCCCTTTCCCAATCGATCGCTTCCTAACCGAGGCCCCGTCGCATGGCCGGCCGGGTTCACCGCCTCGAAATCCCTACCCCTTTCCCCGTAGGGCCAGTCAACCTCTATCTGATCGAGGGACGAGAGCCGACCCTCATCGACACTGGTCCGAATACCCCGGAGGCCTGGGACGCCCTGGTGCAGGGTCTCCGGGGGCTCGGCGCAACCGTCGATCAGATCCGCCACATCATCATCACACATGGACACGCGGACCACTATGGCCTCGCAGCCCGCATCGCGGCCGAATCCGGAGCCCTCGTGTGGGTCCATCAGGGCGACCGGGACATGATCCAGGACTACCCTCTGGCCTTACATGCCTGGCTCGATTTCCTGCGGAGCTTTCTCCCTGAGACCGGGCTGGAGCAAACCTGGATCGAGCGTTTTTGCCGGTCGATCGAAAAGCGCGAGGGCTGCGCGGCGCCGGTCCCTGCGGCACGCCTGCTGCACGACGGGCAGCGGCTGGAGCTCAACGGAACCGTGCTCACCGTCATCCACACCCCCGGCCATAGCCCGGGCTCGATTTGCCTGTACAGCGGGGCGGAGCAGCTCCTGTTCGCCGGAGACCATCTTCTCAAGACCATCACACCAAACCCGATCCTCGAATCGTTTCCCGACTTCTTCGGTATGCGGTTCCAGGGGCTGGTCCACTACTTCGACTCTCTGAAGAAGCTGGAACCATTTCCAATCGCCCGCATCCTTCCGGGACACGGCGAAGAGATCACGGATCGCGACACGCGACTCCGCGAGATCCGCGAACACTCCGAAAAGCGCAAGGCCCGCTTGCTCGACCTCCTCACGCAGCGCGAGCTGACGATCATGCAGGCGAAGGAAGGCCTGTTCCCCAACCTCCCTGATGGTCAGACGCTCCTGGCCCTGTTCGACGTGATCGGACACCTCGACCTGCTTCAGCGCGAGGGGGCGATTCGCATCGAGCGGCGAGGCGGCCTTCTCCTCGCCAAAGCCACCTAAAACCAGGACCGTGCACCTCGCACCTCGCACGTCGGACCCCGCACCTCGCTCTCCATCTGAACTCTTGCTCAAACGGAACTGTTCCCGTACCATGAGGTCATGCTGAGTCTTGTCACGGGCGGAACGGGGTTCGTTGGCGGGGCAGTGGTCCGACTGCTGCTTTCTGAAGGCTCTGCTGTCAGGGTGGTTGCGAGGCGGGGGAGTGACCTCCGAAATCTTGACGGCCTCGAGATCGACCTGACATACGGCGATCTCTTGAACAGGGATTCACTACGACAGGCGCTCAAGGGGTGCAGTCGTGCCTACCATGTCGCAGCCCACTATTCGCTCTGGGAAGCAGACCCGAGCGTCTTGTATCGAGTGAACGTTGATGGAACGAGAAACCTCCTCGAGGCAGCGATGGAGGCGGGGGTGGAGCGGGTCGTCTATGCCAGCACCGTCGGTGCCCTTGGCTACCGGGATGACGGGGGACCAGCGGATGAGAAGACACCGGCAACCCTTGACCAGATGGTCGGCCACTATAAGCGATCGAAGTTCCTCGCGGAAGAAGAAGCCCGCCAGGCTGCGGCCCGTGGAGTGCCGGTCGTGATCGTCAACCCAAGTACCCCGGTCGGCCCACGGGACATCAAACCGACGCCGACCGGGCAGATCATCGTCGATTTCCTGAACCGGCGGATGCCAGCCTATATCGACACCGGCCTGAACCTGATCGACGTGGATGATGTGGCCCGCGGACACCTCCTGGCGGCGGAACGGGGTCGGGTTGGAGAACGGTACATCCTTGGCCACAGGAACCTGACCCTGAAGGAGATCTTCGGCATGCTTGGACAGATCGCGAAGATTGCGGCGCCAACAGTCCGATTGCCGTATCGGTTGATCCTGCCGCTGGCCTACGCCAATCAATGGCTCTCTGACCTGATCACCAAGAGGCCGCCGCGAATCCCGCTGGAGGGGGTGAAGATGGCCAGGCGGCGCATGTTCTTTGATGCCTCGAAGGCCGTCCGGGAGCTGGGCCTGCCCCAATCGCCAATCGAGCAGGCGTTAGAGCGGGCAGTCCGATGGTTCACCGACAATGGCTATGTGAAAAGATAGGTGAAGT
>JBGPUH010000188.1:0-5305 GCA_041491025.1 Methylomirabilis sp. (SeqCode) | reverse complement strand
CTGGCGATCTGATCAAGGAGGTGAACCAGCAGCCGGTATCGTCCATCGAAGAGTACCGCCGCTTGCTCGGCGAATCGATGAAGGGAGACATCGATCTCTTCCTGATCAAGCGAGGTGACTCGGTCTTGTACGTGGCGGTTCGGTCGAAGGGGTAACCCTGCCACCTCCGCACAGGGAGGGGCGGTGAATATCGTCGCCATCTCAATGGAGTTGGGCAGCGAGGCGCGCGAGATCGGGAAGCGCGTGGCCGGAGCGCTTGGCTATCGGCTTATCGAGCGGGAGGTGCTGCTGCAGGCCGCTGAGAAATATGCGGTCAAGGAAGAGACGCTGGCGCAGGTGGACGAGCGAACACTGTCCTTCTGGGAGAAGTTCGACGAAGACAAGCGGCGATACCGCATCTTCATCGAATCAGCCTTGCTGTCCTTCGCCAGGGACGGGCGGATTGTCATCGCCGGTCGTGGCTCGCCGTTGCTCCTGAAGGAGATCGATCATGCCCTCAAGGTCCGCATCGTGGCGCCGCTGGAGGTGCGGGTGGAGCGGATCATGGCGCGGGAAGGGCTCGACCATCGTTCTGCCACCCTGCGGGTCAAAGCGCACGACAAGGAGCAGGCGACGCGAAGCGAGTATTTTTTCGGCGTGGACTGGGCGCGGCCCGAGCATTACGATCTGGTTGTGAATACGGGTCGAGGGTCACTGGAGGCGGCGGCAGATCTGATGGTCTACGCAGCACGAATGCCCCTCTATCAGCCGACCGAGGCGTCGCGTCAGAAGATCCGAGACCTGAGCCTGGCCTGCGAGGTTGAAGCGGCCCTCGCAGCCGACCCGGCGGTGGGCAACCTGCATGTCGAGGTGTCCGCGAGTTCCGGCATCGTGACACTGAAGGGAGTGGTCTTCAGTCCGGCGACGATGGAGGCGGCGGCGGCCGTGGCCAAGCGGGCGGAGGGGGTGGTCTCGGTCAATTGCGAGGTCGTTGAGGTGCCGAGAATCTATCCGGGGCCGATGATGTAGGGACACGATGCGCGGTGCGAGGTACCGGGTGGGAGGTGCGAGGTGCCACGTGCAGGGTGAGGGGCTCTGTGATGTATGGCCGACCAGGGGGCTGTTCGGCCGACCTTCACCGGACTCAACCTCGGCCGCGCGACGGTAATGAATCGCCGTCAGGTGCTGGCCTGGACCCTCTACGATTTCGCGAACTCCGCATTCGCCGCCGTCATCGCCGCCGTAATCTACCCCGCCTACTACGCCCAGTCGGTTGTCGGTAACGCCCGGGGAGATGGCGATCTCTGGTGGGGACGACTCGTCTCCATCTCCATGGTCATTGTCGCGCTCACCTCCCCCATCCTGGGAGCCATCGCTGACCATGCCGGGGTCCGGAAGCGTCTCTTCTTCGCCACCACCTACATCAGCGTGGGGGCTTCCGCACTGATGGCCACCGTTCAGCCTGGGATGGCTCTTCGGGGATTTATCCTGGGCGTCATCGGGATGGTGGGATTTGAGGGGGCGATGGTCTTCTACAACTCTTACCTTCCCGACATCGCGCCTCGGGAGTGGCAGGGGCGAGTGTCGGCCTACGGCTTTGCGGTTGGCTACGCCGGATCGATCGTCGCCCTCATGGTGGCGCTCCCATTCGCAAGGGCGAACGCCCTTGCCTCTTGCTTCCTCTCCTCTGCGGCACTCTTCGGGGTGTGTGCCGTTCCGTCCTTCCTTGTCCTTCCCGAAGATCGTCCGAGCCGCATGGGGGTGGCACAGGCGATACGGGAAGGTCTCGTCGGCACAGCGCGGACCGTGAAAGAGATTTTTGCGCTTCGAGAGATGCGTCGGTTCCTCGGGGCGTATCTCCTCTATGAGGACGGCGTGAATACAGTGATATTCTTTTCCTCGATCTTCGCGGCCAAGACCCTCGGCTTCGGGATGGGACAACTCATCGGTCTGTACATCCTGGTGCAGGTGACGGCGCTCGTCGGGGCCTTTCTCTGGGGGAAGCCCACCGATCGCCTGGGCCCCAAGGTTGTCGTGCTCTATACGCTGGCCCTCTGGATCGCCGTGGTGATTGCGGCGTATGGAGTGCGAACGCAGGGTCAATTTTACGTCCTGGCCGTCGTGGCCGGCAGCGGGCTTGGCGCCATCCAGGCTGCGAGTCGGACGTTCATGGCCACGTTGATTCCAAGGGGTCGGGAAGGGGAGTTCTTCGGCTGCTATGTCCTCTGCGGGAAGACAGCGTCCATATTCGGTCCGCTTGTGTTTGGGGTGGTCTCGCACGCGACGGGTGGCAACCAGCGGGCGGCCGTCCTCGCCGTCGGATCGTTCTTCGTCATCGGTCTGATCCTGCTCTCTCGGGTGCGCGCGGGTGGGCCGACGAACGTTGCCTTCTCCCCTGAAGGGGGAAGAACAGGATGAGGGGCACGCTTGCGTGACACTGACCAAGGGAGTCCGTTGCATGGTCAGGCCGCCATGCTGGTGATGGGGATTGACACCTCGATGATGCAGGGAGGCGTGGCCCTGCTATCAGAGCAGGGGCTCGTCTCGGAATACACGCTGAATGTGAAGGCGACGCACACCGAGCGGCTCTTGCCGTTGATCGATCGAGCCTTGCAGGATGCTGGAATCACCCTGGGCCAGGTCGACGGGTTGGCCGTGGCCGTTGGTCCTGGCTCCTTTACCGGCCTGCGGATCGGCCTCAGCACAGCCAAAGGCCTGGCGGTCGCCACCGGCAAGCCGCTTGTCGGCGTGTCGACCCTTGAAGCGATGGCGTGGACGCTTCCCTTTTGCGCCTACCCCATTTGTCCCATTCTTGACGCCCGCAAAGGCGAGATCTATTGTGCCCTGTTCCGCCACGAGGGGGACCGGCTGATCCGCCTCAGCGAGGACGCAGCCCTTTCGCCCGACAGCCTGGTGAGCCGAATCCAGGAGCGAACCGTGTTCTTGGGCGATGGGTTGGGGGTCTATGGAGACCTGTTGAAAGCTCGGCTGAATGAGTTGGCGGTGCCCGCCCCCTTCGCCCGCCGCGGAGGAAGCGCCGCGGCCGTGGCGGAACTTGGTCGCCGTCGCCTCCTGCAGGGCCAGCGGGATGAGATCGCTGAACTGGCTCCCCACTATCTGCGGCCATCCGAGGCGGAGTTGAAACGACTCAGCACATTCATCCAGTCAGGTCCGTAGTGCCGATGAGCGAGGCCGAACTTGCCGTCACCATCGACTCGATGCGGAAGGAGGATCTGCCGGAGGTCCTGGTTATTGAGAGTCTTTCATTCTCCGAACCGTGGACCGAGGAGATGTTTTTGCACGAGCTTTCGTCAGAGGGGATCGCCGACCCCCTTGTGGCGAGAGCCGACGCAGGAGCAGGGCCCCCTATCGCCGGCTTCCTCTGCGCCTGGATCGTTGCCGGCGAGCTCCACATCAATAATATCGCGGTCCATCCAGCCTACCGACGGCGCGGCATCGCCTCTCAACTCCTTGAGGAGGTCCTCCGGCGGGCGAAAGCTAGAGGGGCGACCGTCGGCTATCTGGAGGTCAGGGCCTCGAACGAGGCTGCGACAGCCCTGTATCACCGGTACGGCTTCAAGCTCATCGGCCGCCGCCGCAATTACTACGATCATCCAGAGGAAGATGCGATCGTCATGCGCAAGGAACCGCTGTAATCCTACACCACTGGTCGCGAAAGGTTTGACAATGCCGCCACGGCTGGGGTATAAGAGGCCGTGTCTTCGGGGCAAGAGGTGCAATGAGGTGTTGCGTCAATGTCCCGTAGTGGTCGGTGACCTGGCGTCTAGAATGGACTTCTTAACAGGAGGGGTAGCGCGATGAGCGACACACATGGGCTGAACCGCCGGGATTTCCTTAAGGCTGGCGTTGCGGGAGCCGCGGGGGCTCTGCTAGGGAGTGAGCTCGGCTTTCCCACGATCGTCCGCGCCGCGAAGGTCAAGGATCCCATCAAGATCGGCTGCCAAGGGATCATGTCTGGCCCGCTGGGCGGGTATGGCGAGTACATGAAGAAAGGCGCCACTCTGGCGATGGAGGAGATCAACGCAAAGGGCGGCGTGCTGGGAAGCAAGATCGAGATCAACTTCCGGGACGAGGAACTGAAGCCGGACGTCGCTATCAAGAACGCCCGGTTCTTCGTCGATGACTGGGGGGCGGACTTCCTGATCGGGATCGACTCCAGTGGCGTGGCTTTGGCGGTCGGCCAGATCATGCCGGAACTGAACAAGATCCTGATCGTGACACACGCGGCGACGGAAAAATATAACGAGGGTCTGGTCTACCAGAAAAAGATCAAGCAATGCTTCAGGGTGTGCGTCCCGGTCTATCAGGATGGGATCGCCTCGGCCCACGTGGCCAAGAACCTTCCCGTGAAGACTTGGGCGACCGTCTCGCCCGATTACGAGTATGGCTACACCTCCTGGAAACTGTTCAAGCATTACTTGAAGGAGCTGAGGCCAGACGTTGAGTTTATTGCGGAATCATGGGCCAAGTTCGGGACGACAGATTTCAGCAGTCACATCACGAAGGTGATGGCGGCCAAGCCTGAGGGGATCTTCAGTACCGAGTGGGGCGGCGAAGCTGTGGCCTTCGTGAAGCAGGCGAAACTGTTTAAAGTCTTCGAGCAGACCAGGGCCTGGATGAATCCGATGGGCGGCGCCATGGACGTCCTCCAGGGACTGGGGAAGGAGTATCCAGAGGGAGCCTGGGTATCAGGCCGCTATCTGTTCCAGTACCCGGACACCGCCCGGAACAAAGCGTTTGTCGAGACGTTCCGGAAGCGGTGGAACGACTTTCCTTCCTACCCCTCGGAGACCACCTATACGGCTGTCCACGCCATCAAGAAGGCGGTGGAGAAGGCGGGGACCCTGGACGTGCCGACGCTGATCGCGACGATGGAGGGGATGGAGCTGGACCGCCCAGCCGGAGAGTGCGTGATTCGCGCGGAGGATCACCAGGCGGTCTACTCGGTACCGTGGGGCCAGATTACCCATGACCCGAAGTACCCGATGCCCGTCCTGAAGAACCTTAAGGTCTTTGCAGCAAAGGAGTACTATCGAACGCCTCCCTTCCAGCCAATCGGGTGATCTCTCCGGGCGGGGGTAGGCGCCGGGCATGGTCGAGACCCTTGTCTATCAGGGATTGGTGGGCTTGTCAGAGGCGATGTACCTCTGGCTGGTCGCGGCTGGCCTGTCGCTGATCTTCGGAGTTCTCAGGGTCCTCAACTTTGCACACGGCAGCTTGTACATGCTCGGCGCCTACCTCGCCTTCTACTTCATCCGAGCCCTGGGCGGAAACTTCTGGATCGGACTGCTCCTGGGGCCTGTGG
>JBGPUH010000187.1:0-5311 GCA_041491025.1 Methylomirabilis sp. (SeqCode) | reverse complement strand
GCCGCCGAGGCCTCCGTGATCCGGACCTATCTCGACTGGCTCATCGAGCTGCCCTGGAGCCGGCAGACGAAGGACAAGCTTTCCATCAAGCAGGCCTCCAAGATCCTCGAGGAGGATCACTACGATCTCGAAAAGGTGAAGGAACGGATCCTGGAGTACCTGGCCGTCCGCAAGCTGAAGAAGAAGATGAAGGGGCCGATCCTCTGTTTCGTTGGCCCGCCGGGGGTGGGGAAGACCTCCCTTGGGCGGTCTATCGCCCGCGCCCTGGGGCGCAAATTCGTCCGGATTTCGCTGGGGGGCGTTCGTGACGAGGCCGAGATCCGTGGCCATCGGCGGACATACATCGGCGCGCTCCCCGGCCGGATCATCCAGTGGATCAAACAGGCCGGATCGAACAACCCGGTCTTCATGATCGACGAGGTGGACAAGGTGGGGACCGATTTTCGAGGCGATCCCTCCTCGGCCCTGCTGGAGGTGCTGGACCCGGAGCAGAACTTCAGCTTCAGCGACCACTACCTCGGGGTCCAGTTCGATCTCTCCAATGTCATGTTCATTTGCACCGCCAATCTTGCCGACCCGATCATCCCGGCCCTCCGCGACCGCCTGGAGATCATCGATATCTCCGGCTACACCGAGGAGGAGAAGCTTCATATTGCCAAGCGTTATCTGGTGCCTCGGCAACTGCTGGAACATGGCATCGATGAGAAACGGCTGCTCATCGCCGACGAAGCGATCCTGAAGATCATCAATGAATATACCCGGGAAGCCGGCCTCCGGAATCTGGAGCGGGAGATCGCCACTGTCTGCCGGAAGGTGGCCCGCGAGGTGGCGGAGGGGAAACGGGTGCAGACCAGGGTGACCCCGGCGGTCCTCCATCGGTATCTCGGGGCCCCCAAATTCCTGCCCGACCCTGAACAGGAGGCCGACGAGGTCGGTGTCGCTACCGGTTTGGCCTGGACCCAGACGGGCGGGGACACTATCTATATCGAGTGCAGTATCCTGCGCGGGAAGGGCAATCTGTCCCTCACCGGTTATTTGGGCGAGGTGATGAAGGAATCGGCTCAGGCCGCCCTGAGCTACGCTCGCTCGCGATCAGCCGATTTCGGAATCAAGGACGACCTCTTCACCAAATGCGACATCCATATCCATGTGCCGGCTGGCGCCATCCCCAAGGACGGCCCGTCGGCCGGGATCACCATGGCCACGTCGCTGGTCTCCGCCCTGACGAAGATTCCGGTCAGGAGGGAAGTGGCGATGACCGGCGAGGTGACCCTCCGGGGCAAGGTCTTGCCAGTGGGGGGGATCAAGGAAAAGGTCCTGGCAGCTCGACGGATGGGCATTCACACCGTGGTCGTGCCGGCCAGGAACGACAAGGATCTTAAAGAACTGCCCGCCAACGTCAAACGGGGGTTGGAATTCGTGTTAGTGGACCACATGGACCAGGTGCTGGAGGTTGCCCTGGCCAAGGGGACGCGCGCCAAGCGTCGTCTTCAAGTGGCCTTGAGCGCCAAGCGTGCGGCGGCCTCTTCGAAGCACCTGAACTTCGCCGCGACCGCACGGGAGGACTGGTACGGTGTCTGACAACCGGACGGTTCGGGTCATCCCCCTGGGAGGTCTGGGGGAGATCGGGTTGAACATGATGGTCGTCGAGGCGGCGGACGACCTGTTGGTGATCGATGCCGGGCTGATGTTCCCGGACGAGGAGATGCCGGGAGTTGACCTGGTGGTCCCCGACATGAGCTACGTGTTCGCGCATCGAGAGAAGGTGCGGGCAGTCCTCCTTACTCACGGCCACGAAGATCACATCGGCGCGCTCCCTTACCTGCTCAACGGGCTAAAGGTTCCCGTCTATGGGACGCCCCTCTCACTGGGGCTCGCGGCAGAGAAACTGAAGGAGGCGGACCTCCTCTCTGTTGCCGACCTCAGGCCTGTTCACCCCCGGGATCGCCTTCAGCTCGGAGCCTTCGATGTGCAGTTCCTTCGCGTCAGCCACAGCATCCCCGATGGTGTCGCCCTGGGCATTGGGACTCCTGCAGGCTTGATCGTACATACCGGCGACTTCAAATTCGATCAGAGCCCGGTGGATGCTCAATTGACCGACTATCGGAGGCTCTCCGAGCTCGGGGATGGTGGCGTCTTGGCCCTGCTCTCGGACAGCACGAATGCAGGGCGGGACGGGTTCACGCCTTCGGAGCGGGAGGTCGGGAAGGCGTTCGAAGAGATCTTTCGGTCGGCGGAGGGACGCGTGATCGTGGCCTGCTTCGCCTCGAACATCCATCGGGTCCAACAGGTTCTGGATGTGGCGGCAGCGCTTGGCAAACAGGTGGCGGTCAACGGCAAGAGCATGGTGGCCAACACGCGGATCGCAGCCGAGTTAGGGTACCTGCGCATTCCCAAAGCCACGCTCATCAGTCTGGAGGAACTTCAGCGCCTCCCGGCCGCGCGGGGGGTCATCGTCACCACCGGGAGCCAGGGGGAGCCGCTTTCCGCCATCGCAAGGATGGCGGCGGCTGAACATAAACAGATCGAGGTGGGATCCGGCGACACGGTCATCTTCTCGGCAAGGGTCATCCCCGGGAACGAGAAATCGATTGCCCGAACGATCAATGGGCTCCTCCGGCAGGGAGCCAGGGTCATTACAGAAGAAGAGGTTGCGGGGGTCCACGTCTCGGGGCATGCCAGCCGGGAAGAGCTCAAGCTGATGCTGAATCTGACCCGGCCCAACTTCTTTGTGCCGATTCACGGAGAGTACCGCCACCTGTACCTGCATGCAGGCCTGGCGCGAGAGGTCGGGGTGCCTCAGGACCGGGTCTTTGTGATCGAGGACGGTGACATCCTGGAGTTGAACCGTGAAAGCGCTGTGGTTGTTGGCAAGGTGCCTGCCGGTCGGGTCTTCATCGATGGAAAGGGGATCAGAGATGTGGGGGGCGAGGTGCTTCGCGACCGACAGCACCTGGGGCGCGATGGGATAGTCGTCGTCGTTCTGGGAGTTGACCGTCACACAGGCAAGCTGGTCGCCGGACCGGAGATCCTCTCCCGCGGCTTTGTGTACGAACAAGACTCGAAGGCCCTTCTGGATGACATGAAGGCTCTGGTCTTCTCCGTGCTGGAACGCGCCTCCGAAGAAGAACTGGCTGACCACGCCCTCATGCAGCGTCAGATCAAGACCGCACTGAAGAGGTACCTGCAGAGGGAGATCGAGCGGAGGCCAATGATCGAGCAGGTGATCATTGAGGTGTAAGGAAGGAGGGGGCTGATGGCGACGGGGAGCGAATCGGAGCCGCTGGCGACCCAAGGTCCAAAGAGGGCGGCGGATCGATCTTCGCGGCCACAGTTTCTGGCGCACCCCAAGGCTCAGGAGGCGCTGGGCATCCTCGGGATCGCCGTGGCGATCTTCCTCATGGCCAGTCTCCTCTCGTACGATCCGCTCGACCCCTCCTTTTTTAACTCCGGACGCGGCCCCGAGCATCAGGTGCACAATTACGGCGGGAGGTGGGGGGCAGAGCTTGCCAGCGATCTTCTGGAGCTGCTGGGGGTTGGTGCGCTGACGCTGCCGTTTTTCCTCGGCCTTCTGAGCTGGAGGCGCCTCACTACGAAGGCCACACCCTTCGTGCTGTTGAAGCTGGTGGGACTCTTCCTGCTGCTGTCAAGCCTCGGGCTGCTGGCTCAACTTCTGGCCAAGGCTGGCCTGTCTATCGGTCCGGCCTCTGAACGGCCTGGTGGCTTCGTTGGCCAGGAGATCTATCGGATCCTCGGCCCACTGATCGGCCGTGTTGGCCTGCCGCTCTTCGGACTGACCACCCTTTCACTTGGCGTGGTATGTTTGACCACTCGGCCGCTGGTGGGCCTGACCTCCGGGTGGAAGGGTTTTCTCGAGCGGCTGGCCGCCCGTAGACAGGAGCGGAGAGCCACGAAGGCGCACCTCCCCGGCCGGATAAGGCCCCCCTATACACCACCTGCCGAGGAGGAGCCTCAGGTCGAGAGTCGACCAATTCCCGTCCTGCCTGAACCTCTCCCTGGGCCCGTGACGGCCGAGCCAGCGCCGCCTGCGACAGCAGCGCCCACACAGCGATCCTTCCCATTTGTGGTCCCGAAGGAGGGATTCCAGGCCCCGCCGTTGTCGCTGCTCGACATGCCGGCTTCTATGGAGGCCGGGATCTCCAAGGAGGAGCTTGAGGCCAACGCGGCGATCTTGGAGCGGAAGCTGCTTGACTTTGGCGTCGAGGGGAAGGTGGCCGAGGTGCAACCGGGGCCCGTCATCACCCGCTATGAGATCGAGCCAGCGCCGGGGATCAAGATCAATCGGATTGTCGCGTTGGCTGACGATCTGGCGTTGGCCCTGAGAGCGTTGACCGTGCGCGTGGTGGCCCCGATCCCCGGGAAAGCGGCCGTGGGGGTCGAGATCCCCAACCGCCATCGTGCCATTGTTCACCTCAGGGAGCTGCTGGCGTCAAAAGCCTTCGAGGGGTCTGCTGCACACCTTCCCCTTGCCCTGGGCAAGGACATCGCGGGTGAGCCCTTTGTGGCAGACCTGGCCCAGATGCCCCACCTGCTCATCGCTGGGGCCACGGGTTCGGGAAAGAGCGTCTGCGTCAATGCGCTGATCCTGAGTCTCCTGTATAGGGCCACGGCGGAGGGGTTGCGCCTGCTGCTGATCGATCCGAAGCGGGTCGAGCTGTCGATCTACGATGGGACACCCCATCTGGCGGATCGGGTCGTCTCTGATCCAAAGGACGCGGCGAAGCGGCTCAACCGCCTGGTCACCCACATGGAAGGCCGATACAAGCTGTTCGCGAGGCTCGGGGCCAGGAACATCGCCACCTACAATCGCCTGATCCGGATCGCCAGGCGGGAGGGGGGCGGCGAGATATTCCGTCCACTCCCGTACCTCGTGGTGGTCATCGACGAACTGGCTGACCTGATGCTGTCCGCCGCGGCCGAGGTTGAAGGGGCAATCGCCCGGCTGGCGCAGATGGCCCGGGCGGTCGGGATCCACCTGATCGTGGCAACGCAGCGGCCGTCGGTGGATGTGATCACGGGCATTATCAAGGCCAATTTCCCTGCCAGGATAGCCTTCCAGGTCTCGTCCAAGGTCGATTCTCGGACCATCCTCGACATGAATGGCGCTGAACATCTGCTGGGCGATGGCGACATGCTCTTCATCCCCCCTGGCAGTTCCAAGCCGATCCGGATCCATGGATCATTCGTTTCTGATATCGAGATCAAGCGCGTGGTCGATTACCTGAAGGCCCAGGGCAAGGCCGAGGAGTTTCCCTGGTCGCTGCTGCCGGCAGAAGAGGAACGGGAGCCG
>JBGPUH010000186.1:0-5359 GCA_041491025.1 Methylomirabilis sp. (SeqCode) | reverse complement strand
AGAGAGAAGGATGAGCCGCGTCACTCTCTGAGTTCACACCCGCTTTCGCCACGCCGGCAACAGCCGTCCCGCATCCAGGACCAGCTTCCATCCGTGAGACCACCGTTTCAGGCTAACCCTCTATCGAGCAGATTTGCGCAGCAAGTCGTCTTAGAGGGCTTTACCTCTTGTTCCCGCTTTCATTTCCCAAGTTGCAGGGACGGGAGAGTGGATTACAACGACTAATCTGCAGTCGCGGCAAGTGCACATTACGGGGGTGTAATCTGCACTCCACTCGGTGGCGGACGCGATTCCGTCGAGGACTACTCACCGACACTCTGGCGCCTTACATGCGGTTCCCAGGAGGGGCTTCCAGATGATCGCTTCGAGCAGGCGCACCGAGCTCAATGGGATCCTGCCCTGCTTCCCTGACCGGAATGGGTCAACGATTTTCAGAAACCCATCGGTCGAATTTCGTGTTGTTCTCCATCGCTTACAGAGCGGCCGCAGGGCAATCCCGGGCACACGTGGCCGGGCGCCGTGGCGCTGGCGACCCCACGGCTCCAAGAGTCGGCGCGTCGCTCGCCTTACCGCGCTGCCCGCAGGAGGAGCCGCTCGAGCTGCACGAGCCGGTCCTGGAGCGCCTGGATCGTCCGGTGCTGCTTTTGCAGCTCATTGAGCAGGAGCGCGGGCAACTCGTGGTAGCGGACCGTCTCGGGTCGGCCAGCCGGGTCGTAGACGACGAGGTCGGGCAGCACCTCGGCCACCTCCTCGGCGATGAGCCCGTACTCCCGCGGCCCGCCCTGCGCCGCGTGGGCGGTATACCGGAAGCTCACCGGCCGGAGCTGGTAGAGCGCCGCGCTCCCGGCCCCCAGGTCCGCGATGTCGGTCTTGACCCGGCGGGACGAGGAGGCGGTCCCGAGCCGGCCGTTGCCGTCGATGAGGACCGCAATGGCGTTATTCGCACCGGTCGTCGTCCCCCGGATGCCCGCGATGAACGTGGCGGTCTGCGTCCCAGCCGTCCCGAGCCGGATCTACCCGGACTCGGTCAGGGCCCCCCCGTTACTGCCGATGTAGATGTTGTTGTCCCCGCTCGTCAGCGCTATCCCGGCGTTGAATCCCAGGGCGATGTTGCCGGTGCCCGTCGTGTTGTCGGCGAGGGCCCCTTCCCCGGTGGCGGTGTTATTGCCGCCCGTCGTGTTGCTGGAGAGGGCACTTCGCCCGGTGGCGGTGTTGCTGAAGCCCGTCGTGTTGTGGTCGAGGGCGCCTCCCCCGGTGGCGGTATTGGTGCTGCCCGTCGTGTTGCTGGAGAGGGCGCCTCCCCCGGTGGCGGTATTGGTGCTGCCCGTCGTGTTGCTAAAGAGGGCGGCTACCCCGGTGGCCGTGTTATTGCCGCCCGTCGTGTTGCCGGAGAGGGCGTCCCTCCCGGTGGCGGTGTTGGCGGTGCCCGTCGTGTTGGCGGCGAGGGCCTCTTCCCCGGTGGCGGTGTTATTGCCGCCCGTCGTGTTGCTGAAGAGGGCGGCCTGCCCCGTGGCGGTGTTGTCGCTGCCCGTCGTGTTGGCGGCGAGGGCCTCTTCCCCGGTGGCGGTGTTGTCGCCGCCCGTCGTGTTGCTGAAGAGGGCGGCCTGCCCCGTGGCGGTGTTGTCGCTGCCCGTCGTGTTGTGGGAGAGGGCGTCCGCCCCGGTGGCGGTGTTGACGTTGCCCGTCATCGTGAAGTTTCCGGCTCCCGCCCCGAGGAAGGTGTTGGCGGTCCCGAACGCGTGCAGGAACGGCTCCCCGTTCAGCGTGAGCACCCCCGCCATGGCGGAGGTGGTCGCGGGGAGGTTGAGGTCGCCCGACAGGGTGAACGAGCCCGCCGTCAGGGCCTCCCGCGTCGCCGTGAGCGCCAAGACCTGCGGGCCGGTGAAGGTCACGACCAGATGGATGGAGTTCGCGACCTCGTCAGGACTGGTCACCAGGGCGAGGAAGCCCACCAGGTCGATAACGCCCGGGACGTTGGCGGTGACCATGCCGCTCGAGTCCACGCTGTACGTCCCAGAGGGCGTGAAGGGCGTGGGGGCCGCGCCCTGGTGCCGGATGGTTACGGCGCCGCCCAGGGTGCCGCTCGTGCAGGCGCCATTGGGGCTGAAGCTGAGGTTACCCACGACCTCGAGGAAGCCCGCCGCCTCGCCTAAGCCGCTGAGGATGTAGACCCCGTTGAGGCTGCAACTGTTCACCTGCGCCTCCGCCGGGGGTAAGCCGATCAGCACGCCGACCATTACCAGGAGTCCAACCATCACACTCATCGCTGTTCGCATCGCTTCTTCCTCCTTATCGAGCGCTCCGCTCTCTACACCGGCCCAAAAACACGAACGCCCTCTCAGGCCGAGTTTCACCCAAGAGGGCGTTGCTGAAGAGTGCGCCAACCAACTTGCAGGGCGTGGCTGAAGCCCTATGGTCACCCCGGGGGCATCGTGATACCTAGTTATAGGGCTGAGGGACGGTACTTCCCCTGAGGACCACCATCCCCTCAAGCCGAGCCGTTCAGTGCCCACCTGAGAGCAAGCCAGGTGCCAGCGTCCTGCATGGGCCCCGGCTTTTCCAGCCCCAGCCTAACTCGTTAATTCTGCTTGCTGTGCTCCGCATGACGTCAGCCACGGACCAGTAGGAGGGAACCACGGGAGGCTATTCTGCATGGGGAAGCGCCGCCCCATGGGGCAAGAGAAAACGGCCCGAATCAGTACTAACGTCTCGATAGGCTTGGTATCGGGGCAAGAAGGGTTACTGCTGCCCCAGTCCGGCGATGAATGCCCCAACCACGCTACGCTTGGAGCCCTGCTTGGGCGGGCTAGTGCAGATTTCAACCACTAACCTGCGCCGGCCATTAGATGGTTGGCCTGAATAGGAAGGCCATGAAAGGACCAAAAGGCAAACACAAAGGAAAAGATGGTGGGCATTCTAGCATGCATGCGTGGAGCAGGCTTTTTCGCTTTGTTGTTAAGTAAATAGAATCCTAAGGTTCCACTGGAAGGCGAGAGTGCGGTGTTCGCGGGAGAAGCCATGGAATAGCTTCACTCTTCCAAAGCGGATATGGCCAGCCCACAGACGACTCTGGTATTTGGTGGCCAGGTCGGTCTGTTGGAGGCTGTCAATGGGCCGATGACCGCGCGATGACCAGCCGATCCAGAGTGCAGGGCGAGCCTCCTGGCGCGCATTCCGATGCGCCGGGTCGCCGAGCTATCAGCAAACGCTTGGAGTGGCGGTGTGATTGTGATCGCCGACGGACGCGGCCCTTCCCGGAGCAAGACGCGCCTTTGGGCGCACCACTAGGGACCATGTGGCCGGACATGGTAGGGACTGAAATAGGTGATTGCGTAAGACATGGCGCAAGAGTATCTTCTGAGAGCCATCGTTACACTGGCCAGGAGGTGCCGATCTCTTAGGTGTGTACGTAGGTGCAGGGAGGGGTCATCATGCCACTGAGTCGTAGGGAACTGCTCAAGGCTGGTATCGCTATTGGAGCGTCGCTGGTTTTTCCCCCTGCCAGCTCGCTCGCCCAGGAGAGCACCGTGATTCAACGCAAGATCCCTTCGAGCGGTGAGCCCGTGCCGGTCATCGGCATCGGGACCGCTCGGCACTACCAAGGGACGACGGAGGCAGAACGTGCGCAGCTCAGAGAGGTCCTGCGCCAGTTCAAGGGGCTGGGAGGAAAGGTCATCGACACCGCGCCGTCGTATGGAAACGCCGAGACGGTCATCGGTGACCTCGTGTCCGAGCTTGGGATTCGAGACTCGCTGTTTCTCGCCACGAAGGTCGGAGCCGAGGGCCGCGATGCCGGGGTCGAGCAGATGGAACAGTCGCGCACGCGATTGCGCACGCCCAAGATCGATCTCGTCGCAGTACACAACCTGCGGGACACGCAGACACAGCTCCGCACCCTCCGCGAATGGAAGCTGGCCGGGCGCGTCCGATACGTCGGGATCACGACATCGTTCGATTCGCAATACCCGGAGTTCGAGCAGACGATGAAGACCGAGGCACTTGACTTCATCCAGGTGGACTACGCACTCGACAACCGGAACGCGGACCAGCGGATCCTTCCGCTCGCGGCCGACCGCGGGATGGCGGTGATGATCAACCTTCCGTTCGGACGAGGCCGGCTCTTCAAGGCGGTACACGGGCAACGCCTGCCACTCTGGGCCAGCGAGTTCGACTGCGCGGGCTGGGCCCACTTCTTCCTCAAGTACATTGTGTCGCACGCGGCGGTCACCTGCGCCATTCCAGGGACCGCGCAGGTCGAGCACCTCATCGACAACCTCGGCGCCGCAAGGGGCCGCCTACCGGACCCGGCGATGCGCCGCCGCATGGAGAGCTTTATCGATCACGTGTAGTCTGCGTTCGTGGGGGGCGTGTCGGAATTCGGGGGTGTCCAATCGACGTGAGGGGAGGGAGCCGGGCTGACCAGGGGACCCATCGGCCCGGCCTCCGGCGCGACGGCGGCACGGTGCACTCTCTGCTCCGGCGAGTGATCGATGTTCGACCGGAGGAGGTGCGGGCGCTCGCCTGGGCGTGGTTGTACATCTTCTCCGTCCTGTCCTCCTATTACATCATCCGTCCGATCCGCGACGAGATGGGGGTTGCGGGGGGCGTCGAGCACCTGCCGTGGCTGTTCACGGGGACCCTTGTCGGGATGATGGCCGTCAACCCTCCGTTCGCGGCGCTCGTCAAGACGGTGCCACGGGAGCGTTTCATCTCCATCGCCTACCGGTTTTTCATCACGAATCTCCTGCTATTCGTCGTGTTGTTTAAGATATCGACCGCCGAGCAGAGCATGTGGGTCGGCCGCGTCTTTTTCATCTGGACGTCCATCTTCAACCTGTTCGTCGTGTCCGTGTTCTGGGCGCTGATGGTCGATGTCTTCAGCTCCGAACAGGGGAAGCGGCTCTTTGGCTTCATCGCGGCCGGGGCGACGCTCGGGGGCATCGCGGGCTCAAGCCTGACGGCGACATTCGCGTCGTCTGTGGAGCCGACCTACCTGCTACTCGCGTCGGCCGCACTGCTCGAGGTTGCGGTGTTCAGCGTCCGCCATCTGTCCCGGTTGTCGAACGTGTTGCGCCTCCGGCCCGCGGGCCGTGCCGAGGAGACCCCGATCGGGGGGCCAATCCTTTCTGGACCGACGCACGCCTTCAAATCGGCGTACCTCCTGAACATCAGCCTCTACATATTGCTGTTCGCGATTACCTCGACGCTCCTCTACTTCCAGCAAGCCGCGATCGTCACTCACAGCTTCGCCGATCGCGGGGCGCGCACCACGTTCTTTGCGCAGGTTGATCTATTGGTCAATGTCCTCACGCTCGGGACCCAGTTGTTCCTGACGGGCCGCCTTCTTCGCGTCCTTGGT
>JBGPUH010000185.1:0-5384 GCA_041491025.1 Methylomirabilis sp. (SeqCode) | reverse complement strand
TAGTGTAGTGCGTCTAACGCTTCTTTACATTCATTTCGGAGCCGTCATTCCCGCGAAGCTTGTCCCCGCATGCTTTAAGCGGGGAGCGGGAATCTAGCTCAGAAAGACTGGATTCCGGGTCAAGCCCGGAATGACAATCAAAAGAAAGGGACTTCTGACGCACTACACTAACGTCGTGGCCCGGACCGATCGGCGCGATAGGCTTCAACCGACCTGGTTCGGCGGGTCCTCGCCAGTAGCGGCGCGAGGACGAGAAACCAGGGAAATATGAGCAGCCCGGTCACGACCGCACAGTAGACTTCCATACGCTCTCTCCAAATCTTGGCGCACCTTTTGTCGCCATCGGACCGCAGGCGATCGGGCCAGCCGCGCCCATCGGGTGCGGCGATTCGCGACAGCGCCCTGATCCCACTGGGAGCCTAGTGTAGTGCGTCCAACGCTTCTTTACACTAATTCCGAAGCCGTCATTCCCGCGAAAGCGGGAATCCAGGTCAAGAAGAATGGATTCCGGGTCAAGCCCGGAATGACAATCAAAGTAAAGAGACTTTCGACGCACTAGACTAGCAGTCGCGGTCCATCGTCGCACCTGAGACCGCAGTTACCACTCATCAATTCTTTCATCGCCGCCGTGTCCATTCTCCATTTCGCCCCTGCGCCTGAGGACGAGACACTCGCGCTGGGGAAACGCCATCCAGATGCCCGGGGCAGGCTCCGGACCGCACTCACAAATCAGTTGACCTCCTTGTTGCTCGACGAGCTGCCGGACAACACTCAAGCTTCCCTCTGACGACTGGCACCACTCGCCATCTCCAGTGAAGCCAATCAGGATCCAACCTGGAGTCACTCGGGTGGAAATGGTGAACGCGCCCCCGCGGGGAATCAGAGGAACGGCAGCAGTCAGCAGCTCCACGACGGCATCCATAAGCCGGCACGGATCACCCTCGACCTCGGGGAGGTCCCGGCTGAACTCCCTATGGATGGTAATCTCCCGGAAGGCTTTCTGAAGCTTGAGGAGCGCGATGGCATTCTCCACGATATCATTCGCGCAGAGAAGGTAAGGGAAGCGATCCCCCGCCCGAGCGTAAGCGCCGAAGCGATGAGTGAGAGCCCTTGCTTGCCCGATGCTGCCGCTCATGGCTTCAAGCGATCTCGAAATGCCCCCGACCCCCCTCTCACTGTGAAGCGCCAGGAGTTCGATATAGTTGCTGATCACGCAAAGGATGTTGTTGATTTCATGGATGAGCCCAGGGGTCAGCTTTCCGACGGCGGCCCAGTGAGCGTGCTGGAGGGTTGCGCCACCCGAACCGTTTCCGCCTCGCGCGTCGGCTTTTCTATGGCTGTTGCCGGGCAGCCTCGTGTGTGTTATCTGAATTCCCCCCGCCACGTGTTCTCCCACAGCCCTCCTCCTTAATCGACACTCGATAGCCTACAATCAGTCACGCCCCTCACCAAAACGTGATCAGAGCAAGTGCGCCTCTCGTAAGCCGCCCCAGTTTCTCTCTGCATAATGTTATCGGCAGAGCCCATTCGCTCCGTGACCGGTTTCACACACAGCAGGCGCTGATCTGGGACCGGCTTCCATTCGCAGTTGCCGCGGAGCGCTTGCGCGTGGGTGGTGGCACAGAACCTGCGTTTCAACTGTGGCGAATGGGCTTAAGCGTGTGGCTGAAGCTGCCGATATTAACGGAGTAGATGCCACTTCAGTGAACGACCTGTGGCCATTGGCAAGCGGAAAAATTTGCCGACCTCCAGGTTGTCTTTTCCGGGTGGATGCCCGATGGACGAATAGATGCCAAAGAGAATCCTCATCGTCGATGATTCCAATTCGATGCGCCGGATGACCCGCTCCGCTCTGGCGGGTGAAGAATTCGATGTGATCGAGGCGGCCAATGGGATGGAGGCGCTCGCCGCGCTCGACCGCATTTCGGTGGATCTGATTGTAGCCGACGTGAACATGCCGGGTATGGACGGCATCAGTCTTGTGAAGGAGATTCGCCAACGCCCCGCCAACAAGGTCACCCCGGTGTTGATGCTGACAACCGAGTGCGGCGCCGAGATGAAGCAGGCGGGGAGGGCCGCCGGGGCGACAGGATGGATCGTGAAGCCATTCAATCCCGAGCAGCTAAGGCAGGTCATCGCGAAAGTGCTTCCACGCGACGTGGAGTAGGTTGGTCGAAATGGGTGAGGGTATGGACGACGACGGACTCTTGCAGGGCTTCTTCGAAGAGTCAGCAGAGCAACTTGCCGATTTTGAGGAATGTCTCTTGCGGCTGGAGACCACCCCGGAGGATCAGGAGCTCCTGAACAAGAGTTTTCGGGCTATTCACACCATCAAGGGCAACAGCGGGATGCTGGGGTTTGACCGGATCGCTCGTGTGGCTCATGCCGTGGAGGATCTTCTCGGGCGCCTCCGGAAGCACGAAGTCCCCATGACCCGTCCTGTCGCCGACCTCCTGCTCCGCTCCGCCGATGTCATCAAGCGTCTCTTCGGCGAGGCGAGGGGCGAGCAGGGCGACGAGGCGGGAGGCGAGCAGCTCATTGAAGAGCTGAAGGCGTTCCTGGAGCGGGCGAAGCCTGCCGAACGGGTGTACGCAATCCGTCTCAAGCTCAAGCCCGACCCCATGGCGCTCCAGCCGGGGATCGATCTCCTTCAGCTCTTCGAGGAGATCCGGCGCGCGGCCACCGTGGAGGCGATCGAAGTGGAGCAGACCGGCGCCCCGCGCTCCGGCGAGCTCGACCCACAGCAGTGCTTCCTCGAGTGGAGGGTTCGCGTCCGCAGCAGGCTCGAGCCGTCGGCTCTCGCCAAGCTCTTCGGCTTCGTGGGGGAGGATGGCATCGTCGAGATCTCGGCGGCGTCTCCGGCTCCCCCGGCCTCAACCATCACCAGGAGCAGCGAGGTTCCCCTGATCGGGGAACTGCTGCTCGAAGAGGGGGCGGTCACCCCCACACAGCTCGATGAGGCGCTGCGCAAACACAAGAAGGTCGGGGAGATTTTGGTGGAGGCGGGGGCGATCAGCCCCGAGCATGTCGAGCGGGCGCTTGAGAAACAAGCGCATTTGCAGGAGAAGCAAGAGGCTTCGACGATTCGAGTGAGCACCGAGAAAGTGGATAAGCTGGTCAATCTGGTCGGCGAGCTGGTCATCGCTCAATCGATGATCAGTCAGACCGTGGCGGCCTCTGGAACAGAGCGGATCCACCTGCTGGAGGGGGCGGTGGGGCAGATGGAGCGGAACCTGCGTGAGCTGCAAGAGCGGGTGATGGCTGTCCGGATGTTGCCGATTCGCACTGTCTTCGGTCGGTTCCCTCGGCTCGTGCGCGACCTGGCCCAACAGTGTGGGAAGGAGATCGCCATTCAGGTCAGGGGCGAGGAGACCGAGCTGGACAAGACCGTGATCGAACAGATCAGCGACCCCCTCACGCACCTGGTGCGCAACGCTGTGGACCACGGCATCGAGGCCCCAGAAGTCCGGGAGCACCTCAGCAAGCCCCGGCAGGGGGTGGTATCTCTGAATGCCTTTCACCAGGGGGGAAGCGTCTTCATCCAGATCCACGATGATGGGCAGGGGCTGGATAGGGAGCGGATCCTGCGGAAAGGCATCGAGCAGGGTCTGGTCGAGGAAGGCGCGGTCCTCACCGACGAGCGGATCTACGATCTGATCCTCAAGCCCGGCTTCTCGACCGCCGAGAGAGTCACGGAGGTCTCTGGTCGTGGAGTAGGGATGGATGTGGTTCGGAGGAACATCGAGGCGCTCGGTGGCCAGGTGCTCGTGGAGACGAAACCGGGCAGCGGTTGCTCGTTCACCATCAAGCTGCCCCTGACGCTGGCCATCCTGGACGGCCTGTCTGTGGAGGTGGGCGCTGAGCTGTACATCATTCCCTTGCTCACCATCGTCGAATCCATCCGGCCGAAGCCGTCCCAGGTTCATACGATTACCGGTCAGGGCGAGGTGGTGGACGTGCGGGGCAGGCCGCTGCCCATCCTGCGCCTGCACGTGCTCCTCGGTGTGACGCCGCGGGTCACAGACCCCACGCAGGGTCTCTTGGTCATTGTGGAAAACGGCGGCGAGAAGGTGGCCTTCCTGGTGGACGAGCTGCTCGGCCAGCACCAGGTGGTGATCAAGAGCCTGGAAACGCATTACCGCAGGGTCGAGGGCGTCGCGGGTGCGACCATCATGGGGGATGGTCGAGTGGCCCTGATCCTGGACGTCCCGGGCCTGGTCCGCCTGGCCGAGGGACGCCGAGAGCTGCTCGTCGCCGTCTGAGGGGAAGCGTCGGAGGAAGGAGAGGAAACGTAACAACGGGGCCGCCGGGGCGGCCCCATTCAGGGAAACAGGCACCGGGTTTCCCCGGCAGCCGGAGTGACCCACAGGAGGAGGGAATTGCAATGGCGATCCGAATGACAGTCGGCAAGAAGCTCTTGGGATCGAGCCTGGTCAGCGCGGTGCTGACCCTGGCGGTCGGCGGGGCGGGGTACTGGGGGATCCAGAGCATCTCTGGGAGCACGCAGAAGATGTTACGGGAGGAGGCTAAGATCGCCGAGCACTCCGCCCGCGTCCGGGCCAACGTCCTTGGCCTCCGCCGGTACGAGAAGGACATGTTCATCAACATCCACGACCCGAAGAAGGTGGAAGAGTACGCGCAGAAGTGGAAGGACCAGCAGGAGCACCTGGCGAAGCGGATCGAGGATCTCAAGCAGGCGGCCACTATGTCCCAGGACAAGGAGCGGGTGACCCAGATGACCAAGGACCTGGAGGCGTACGCGGCCGGCATGACGGGCATGACCGGGAAGATCAGGGCCGGCCAGATCAAGACGGCGGAGGAGGGGAACAAGGCGGTCAGCGAGTACAAGGATCAGATCCACCGGCTGGAGGAGACGGCTACCACGTTCGCCAAGGATGGCACCGAGCGCATGGCGAAGGTCGAAGGCGTGTTGTCGGGCAAGGCGCGGAGCACGCTCTGGACGATGGCGCTCTTCGCGCTGGCCGCGATCACGGCAGGAATGACGCTGAGCGTCCTGATCGGTCGGAAGATCACCGCTCCCCTCAAGCAGGTAGTGGCCCTAACCGGGCAGGCTGCCGCCGGCGACCTCACCGTACGGGTCGAGCTGGACAGCCGGGACGAGCTGGGCCAGGTGGGGCAGGCCCTGAACCAGATGCTGCAGAGCTTCCACGATAGCATGGCCCAGGTCCAGCAGGCGGCCAACCAGGCGGCCTCCGCCTCCCAGCAGCTCGCCGCCGGGAGCGAGCAGCTCTCCTCAGGCGCCCAGGAGCAGGCCTCCTCCCTGGAGCAGACCGCGGCCTCCCTGGAGCAGATGACCTCCACCGTGAAGCAGAACGCCGAGAACGCCCGCCAGGCCACCCAGATGGCCGCCGCGGCCCGGGACG
>JBGPUH010000184.1:0-5410 GCA_041491025.1 Methylomirabilis sp. (SeqCode) | reverse complement strand
GTGGCAGCCAAACAGCCAAGGACCAAAGCAAAATCGCCTGCTCAGGCGATGGGCATGAAGATCCTGGCTGGCTCGAACAAAGAGAAAGCACTTGCCCTAGAGCAATTAACAGAAGACCTCCTCGATGAACTCGGCTACTTTGATTTCCGCGCCAAACTTTCCCCCACCGGTCTCGCCATCGACCTGAAAGCCCGCCATCTTTCGGGATCACACCGCCTACACTGCCACGGACGCACAATCGCGCATGAGATTCGTCTGGATGAGCTGCGCAAGGTCCATCGGAGGTATATTCAGGAGCGGAGACGGGATAAGCGATTAGCCGGTGTCTTCTTCTCGCTCTCCGGCTTTCACCCGACTGCGACAACCTGGTTTTCACGCCTTGATTCCGCTGCCAGGGGCGACTATCACCTATTCGGCGTAGATAAGATCTCTGCCCTGCTCCGGCGTGCCAAGCTGGTCTCATCCCCCGAGCAGATCCTCCATACCATCGAGTATCGGGTCATGGCGGAGCTCGGGGCGCGCAACCTCGTCTTTGCGGCAGGAAGGTTCTACTGGGTCTTCCTCATCCATGCCAAAAAAGGGGCTGCCTACTTGGTACTTGACGCGCACGGATCGCCGGTCTCTCGACATGTCGCCCAGTCCATCAAGCGGATGGATACGTCTCTGAAAGGAAAGCGCCTTCTTGACCTGCAGGCCAGGGAGAAAGTCCTCCTGGTCCTCGCCGAGGCGGGACAGAAGAATATCGAGTTCCTCGCACGGGAGGCAAAAGAACCCCTCACCGATTTTCGTGAGGTCATCCAGGGACTCCTCCACGAAGGCTTCCTCACCGCAGAGCCCGCAGGTCAGCCGCGCTGGCGATGTGACCGTTACTCCATCAAGCCTGAGTTCGATGTCTTTCTGTGCCTCGCCCGCCAGTTCCTTGATAGCTCCCAGCGGTTCAAGTTCATCCGGTCGAATTTCGCCGTGCAGATGCTGGTGGCTGGCCTGCTTCCCCACCTGGAAGAACGATTCCACCTGAAGCTCTCTGAGGAGGACCGGTCGTGGCTTCCGAAGTTCTTGGCCGTCTCCCCATCTGCCCTTTCCTACGCCCTATTCGCGCCGACAGACTATTTTCTCTCCGCCTGGCAGGAGCTGGAGAGCCGTCTGCTTCCCAGCCAGGACAAGGACCGGCTCCGGAGCCAACACCTCAGTAAACTGTACTCCGACCTCCTCCTGCGATATGCTAGCGACCTACAGGATAGCCGCTTCGTTGAGGTGCTCCGTCACAAAGGCGTGCGAGGCCATCTCTACCGGATCACGGCCAAGGCGTCAAGCGCCGACGAGCTGTTTTTCACGATGAAGGGTGAAGCGTATTTCACGCTCTCGGGGCCGTCAGCCGCCGGCGCCGGCGGCGCAAAGGGCGCAGGGTCCGTGACCGGTCCCGATGGAGATACCGCCCTGAGCAACGGGAAGGCCCTGTTGCACATGCAGGAGTTCGACTATGCCATCGAGCTATTTGACAGGGCGATCAGGGACCTGAAAGACCCGAACAAACTCCTGGAGGCATGGAACTGCAAGGGGGCCTGCCTCCTGCATCAAAAGCGCCACTCCGCTGCGATCACCTGCTTCAACGAGGCCCTTCGCTACGACGGCAATTACAAGGAGGCCTGGCTCCATAAGGCCGCCTGCCTGAAAGAGTTGGGGGATAGCAACGGGGCTATTCGCTGCGCCAAGCGGGCCCTGGAGATCGATCCGTCCTTCGATCACGCGCGAGACTTTTTGCGGAGCGTCTGACACAACCCCATCTGAGACGTCATGGACAACATGATTACCTGCCGACACGGCCTCAACGGGTCACTGGGCCAACCGTGATCGGCATTCTCGACTACGCCGCCTATGTTCCGATCTCCCGCCTTGCATGGGCTGAGATCGCCAGAGCCTGGGCCCGGTCACTCGTCCCACCCCAAGGTAGCGGGGAACGAGCCGTCGCGAACTTCGATGAGGACAGTCTGACCCTGGCGGCCGAGGCGGCGCTCCGCTGTCTGGAACATTCTGAGGGTCCTCGCCCAGAGGGTATCTACTTCGCTTCGACCACCGCGCCCGACCAGGAGCGGCAGGCGGCCACCGTCATCGCGGCCGCAGCCGATCTGCCGCGCGAGATCCGGACGGTCGACTTCGCCGGCTCGCTTCGGGCCGGGACGTCGGCGCTCCTCGCTGCCCTCGACGCCGTCAAGGGCGGCCCGGCCTGGTCAGTCCTGGTGGCGGCAGCCGACTGTCGGCTGGCAGAGCCGGGCCAGACGGCGGAGGCCTTCATCGGAGATGGCGCCGCTGCCCTCCTCATCGGAGAGGGTGAGGCGATTGCCACAGTTGAAGCGGTGCATTCCATCGCAGAGGAGTTCCCAGGGACTTGGCGCCGAAGCGGGAACCCGTTCATCGAGAACGACGATGAGAAATTCGCCGCCACGTACGGGTATCAACGGATTCTCCTGGACGCGATGAGGGGCCTGCTTGAGAAGGCAAGGCTGACCCCGAAACAGCTCGCCAAGGTCGTGTGCCCTGCCCCCGATCTGAGCAGCTACACCGCCCTTGCCAAGGCCTCTGGCATCCCGCTGGCGTTTCTCCAAGACCCGCTCCTCCTCTCGGTCGGCTTCACGGGTGCGGCCTGCCCTCTTCTGCTCTTGACAACGTGCCTGGAGCGCGCCGAGCCCGGGCAGTTGATCCTGCTCCTCAGTTACGGCGGCGGGGCCGACGCCATTCTTCTCTCGGTGACCGACCAGATCGAAGTCCACCGGTCACGAGCACGGCGCCCTCTCCTCGGTCCCGGGCGCCCCCTTGCAAGCTACCAGACGTATCTGAGGTATCGGGATTTGGTCAGAAGCCAACACGGCCTGTGGGAGATCGAACCATTCAGCTCCCTCACCATGATGTGGCGTGAAGGCAAGCAGAACCTGGCGCTGTACGGCGTAAAGTGCACCAAGTGCGAGGCGATCTTCTTTCCGGCGCGGCGGGTCTGCCCACGGTGTGAAACCAAGGATGCCTTTGAGCCTTACAAGCTAGGTCGACGGGGGAAGCTCGTCACGTTCAGCAAAGACCGCCTCTACCCGAGTCCGGAGTCGCCCACGATCATGGCAGTGATCGACCTGGAGGGCGGCGGGCGATTCTTCACACAGATGGCGGATTGCGATCCAGACGCGCCTCGGATCGGGATGGACGTGGAGCTGACATTCCGAAAGTTCCATGAGTCGAAAGGATACGCTCACTACTTCTGGAAAGCCAGACCCGTTCATCCGGGACCTTAACCTCGTCAGGGTATCGCCGTCCTGCCACGGGTAGGAACGGCACCCTCACTCCACATGGAAGGATCAGGAGACGATGATGAACATTCGCGACAAGGTCGCAATCATCGGGGTCGGCGCGACGAAGTTCGGGGAGAACTTCACCCAGGATTACTCGGACATGATTGTGGAGGCGGCCTACGAGGCGTTTGAGGACGCGAACGTGCCGCCTTCGCAGATCCAGGCCGCCTGGCTTGGGACCTGCTTCCCCGATTCCGGAGGCTACCAGGGCAATGCCGGCGCGTCACTCGCCGACGCCCTCAGTCTCTATAGGGCGCCGATCAGCCGCGTGGCCAACTACTGCGCCACCGGTACCGATGCCTTCAGGAACGCCTGCTTTGCCGTCGCGTCCGGTGTGTACGACATCGTGCTCGTGGTGGGCGCAGAGAAGATGCGCGATGTGACCCCGCGCGAGAGCCTGGTGGGCCAGTTGGCGGAGACCGGTCATCCGGTCCACGGCAAGGGGGTCACCGCCCCGGGGATGTTTGCCTTGATCGCCACCCGCTACTTCGATTGCTTCGGCATCGGTCGCGAGACACTTGCCAAGGTCGCGATGAAGAACCACCGGCACGGCAGCCTGAACCCCAAGGCTCACTTCCAAAAAGAGATCACGCTGGAGCAATACCTGAAGGCGCCGATGGTCGCCGACCCGCTGAGTCTGTACGATTGCTGCCCCCAGACCGATGGCGCGGCCGCGGCCGTGATCTGCCGGGCCGATCTCGCCTCAACGTTTAGACAGGAGCCGATTTACGTGAAGGGGCTTGGCCTCGCCAACCCGGTCGGTGACGGGCTGGCCTTCGACCCCGAGTCCGATTTCATCTCGTTCCAGGCCACCAAGGAGGCCGCGCAACAAGCGTATGACCAGGCGGGGATCAAGGACCCATTCAAAGAAATCGATGTCGCGGAGGTTCATGATTGCTTCACGATCACCGAGCTTGTGACCTACGAAGACCTGGGATTTTGCCGGAAAGGCGAAGGACCGGAATTTATTGACAAGGGTGTCTCGTCGCTTGACGGCGAGCTGCCGGTCAACACGAGCGGTGGCCTCAAGTCGTGTGGCCACCCGATCGGCGCCTCCGGGCTCCGGATGATCGGGGAGATCACGGACCAGCTCCGCGGCAGGGCTGGCCGACGACAGGTCAAGGGCGCCAAGCGGGGCCTCATCCACAACCTGGGTGGCCTGGGTGCCGTCACGAGCGTCATCGTGTTGGCAAGCTCTTGATGGCGCTCTCGCAGAACCCGCCTGAGCCCCTCGATCGTTGTGTTCCCCTTCCACTGTGTGAGGAAAGATCCAGACAACAGTGTGAGGATCCTCAGGTCGCTGAAGGGCGTGACGGGGAAGAGCCTGGCTTTTCGACAATGATGAGGAGGCCATATGCAAGGACACCCGCAGATCGTAGAATTGTTGAATAGTGTCCTCCGGAAGGAGCTGACCGGGGTCAACCAGTATTTTGTTCACACCAAGATGTGCGCGAATTGGGGTTATCAGGTCCTGGCGAAGGTGAATCGGGATGAAGCCATGGATGAGATGAAACATGCGGAGAAGATCATCGATCGCATCCTTTTCCTGGACGGGACTCCGAATATGTCCAGCTACGATCGAATCATGATCGGCACCAACGTCAAGCAGCAATTGGAGAGCGATCTCGCCTTGGAGATGGCCGCACTGCAGGTATTGGGTCCAGGCGTGAAGCTCTGTCTGGAGCTAGGGGACACCGGAAGCCGAGAGTTGCTGGAGCACATCATCGTCGATGAAGAACACCATGTGGATTGGATCGAGGCGCAACTGCACAAGATCGACGAGCTGGGGTATGAGAACTATTTAGCGGAACAGATTTACGAAAAGAGCTAACTTTCACGCGGGCCCAGCGATTTTCCCCGACAGGATCAGGACGCTGGTGACGTTACGGTCACCGAGGAGGAGGCAGGCATGAACAGCATTCACGCAAGCAGCGCTAGCCACAAGGGATGCCCTCGAAGGTCACCCGGTACGAGAGCGCTTCTCCTATCCGCGCTCGGGATTCTGCTGCTCTCGTCCGCTTGCGCAAAGAGACCCGAGGTCGCGTCCGTCGCAGCGCCGCCTACGGTCGGCGGGC
>JBGPUH010000183.1:0-5413 GCA_041491025.1 Methylomirabilis sp. (SeqCode) | reverse complement strand
GCCACTGGTTGCAGGCGGTAGCGAGCCTGGGGGTGGAAGAGCCCCTCGAAGTGATCCGGGTTCCGATTGGGCCGGCAGGGGGTAGCGTTGCTCAGGCCTACCTTACCCAACGGATGATCGCTTGGAATGGCCAAGGCCCGGTCCCCGAGTCACTACGCCTGCACCCCCCCTATGACCGGATCACGGCCCTCCGGTCCAAGGTCTTCGTAAACGTACCGCTCCTCATCCAGGGCCGGGCGATCGGGGTGCTGGGGGCCGACCGGAAGCGGAGCCGACGCCCGCTTGATGAGGCTACCAAGGAAACCCTCCAGCTCTTCGCCGCCCAGGCCGCCCTCGCCATCGAGCATGGGCAGCTCTATGAGGCACAGCGAATGGCTGCTATCCACCTTGAGGCCACGGTCGAGGATCGGACCCGGGAGCTGCGGGCCGCAAATGCACAGCTTCAGGAGGCGACTCGCCTCGCCGAGGCCGCCTCCCGCCACAAGTCGGAGTTCCTGGCCAACATGTCCCACGAGCTTCGGACCCCGCTCAACTCGATCCTCGGCTTCTCGGGGCTCATGCAGCAGCACACCCACGACCCCCTGACCGTGAAGCAGGCGCGCCATATCGAGCACATCCACTCAAGCGGCAAACACCTTCTGGCGCTGATCAATGACCTTCTCGACCTCTCAAAGGTGGAGGCAGGAAGGCTCGATCTGCGGCCGCAGGCCTTCGATCTGCCAGCAGTCTTAACTGCCGCGGTAAGCCAGATTCGCCCCCAGGCCGAGGAGAAGGACCTGGAGCTCTCGCTGAAGGTGGACGAGGCCCCTTCGACCCTTATTGCCGATCCGCTCCGCTTCAAGCAGATCCTCTTCAACCTTCTCTCGAATGCCGTGAAGTTCACACCCAATAGAGGCGCTATCATCGTCACCGCTCGGCGGGTTCCGGGTTCCGCGTTCCGGGTTCCGAGTTCCCGACCCCAGGCCGAGACGACCATACCTGGAACCTGGAACCTGGAACCTGGAACAGCGAGCGTAAGCGAGTTTGTGGAAATCAGCGTCCAGGACACGGGGATCGGGATCAAGACTGAGGATCTGCCAAAGCTCTTCCAGCCTTTTAGCCAGCTTGAATCGAAGCTCGTGGGGCGGTACCAGGGAACAGGCCTTGGCCTCGCTCTGACGAAGCGGCTTGTGAAACTGCACGGTGGCTCAATCTGGGCGGAGTCGGCTGGCGAGGGCCTGGGAAGCACCTTTACGATCTGGCTTCCCATGATTCCCCCGGACGCGATAGCCGGGAGGCGGGGACACGACGAGGCTTCTTCACTTCCCCGCCCCTGAGCCTAAGAGACCTGAGGGATGGCGAGCGGCACGATCCTGGTCGTGGAGGACCACCCGCTGAACCGAGAGCTGGTGGTGGATATCCTCGAGGCGGCAGGCTATACCATGCTCCAGGCGGAGGACGGCATCGGGTTGCTTGAGCAGGTCAAGGCCGAGCGACCTGATCTCATTATCCTGGACCTCCAGCTCCCTGCCGTGGATGGGCTCACCCTGGCCCGCCAGCTCAAGGCCGACCCCGCGACCCAAGGGATCCCGGTCTTGGTCACAACTGCCTACGCCCAGGTGGGAAATAGGGAGCGGGTGCTGGCGGCCGGCTGCTCGGGCTTCCTCGCCAAGCCTCTCGACGTGAGGGCGTTCATCCAGACCGTCGGTCGCCTCCTGGGGGAGTCCAGCAGGGCGTGGGCGGGCTCGCACGCCCACGAAGCTGCCGTCTACGCAGGAAGCGTCCCCAGACCTGCTTCGCTCCCATTACGCGAGAAGAAGTTGTGAGACAACGGGCACGGCAACTTGCCGCCCATCGATCAGGGGGATGCCCTGTCTTCGCGCAGCCTGCCGAGGAAGCGGCCCAGCACATCCAGGTAAGCGGTCCCGCCCACGACGTAGAGGTCGTTATGGTGGGCTCCCTTGACGACGTAGAGCTCCTTCGGCTCCGGCGCGGCCTCGAAGAGGCGCCGCCCATGCTGGAAGGGAACGATCTCATCGTTCTCGCCATGAACGATCAGGATGGGGGCCCTTACCTTTCCGATCTTCGAGATGTTATCGTACCTTGTCCGAAGGAGCGGGCCGAGCGGGAGGAACGGGAAGCTTTCTCTTGCCATCTCCGGGACGGAAAGGAAGGGCGACTCCAATACGAGGGCAGCGCAGCCATGCCGGATCGCCATCTCCACCGCCACCGCGCTGCCAAGCGATTCCCCGAGGAAGGCGATCCTGGCCCGGTCAAGGTCGCCACGCCCACGCAGATACCGGACCGCCGCGTTGCCGTCGCGATAGGTCCCACCCTCTGATGCCGTCCCTTCGCTCTTTCCGTACTCGCGATAGTCGAAGATGAAGATATTGATCGCCAGCCGGTCATGGCGGAGCTTGATGTTCTCCAGTCGGTGACTGATATTGCCGGCGTTGCCATGGAACCAGAGGAGCGTGAGAGGCGACCCGGTCCCGGGAATCCACCAGCCATTGAGCCTGAGGCCATCATCGGTCGTAAAGTAGATCTCCTCATAGGCCATTCCCCACTGACGAGGCGTCTCTTCGATCGTTTTGTCGGGGAAGAAGATGAGGCGATTCTCCAGCGGCTCCACACACCCTCCGGCGAGGATCAGGGTCAGCATGAGAAGCGGAGCCGATCGCATCGTCGCCGACCCTGAGCTGTCGCCACACCTTCTCTAGAATTTGGTCAAGACAGCGAGGACCATGAGCAGGGCCAGCACAACGAGAACTCCGAACGGACCCGCGATCCGACCCTCCTTGCCGCTCCTTCTAAAAGCCTTAAACTGGCGCGAGGCGAGCACATCGACCAGGATCACGCCGAGGAGGAGCAGCATCTTGACGCTAAACCACGCTTGATGGAAGTTGACCCTGCCGGCATGAACCAGGAACAGGCCGGCCAGCAGCGCAAGCAGAAAGGCGGGGACTTCCAGCCTCAGATGAATCCCTCGCTGCGCCTCATAGACCTGGCCTCGTACCCCTTCGTCAGTCCCTGACCTGACGGAACCGAGGAGAATCAGTCTGGCCCCCATTCCACCAATCCAGAAGATAACCCCCACTAAGTGGAGGGTCAGCGCAACCTTGGTTCCTGACACAGTTGTCCCCCTTGCTTCACCTTGTTAGGCCGCCTCGCGTGTCATGGCGAGGCTGACAGAGTCAGCCGAAGCAATCGCTCGACTGAGCTCGCCGAAAGCTCAACGCTCGTCACGGGTCCTTCGACTTTGGTCAGGGCAGGATCCGCAGTCTGAATGGCCCATTGGGACTGTTGGAGATTGCTTCGCGGAGTGTACACTGAACACATTCGTTTCCCTCAGTGCAGGCTCCGTGAATGTGCTCCCAATGACAACGGTCTTGCTATGATCACTCTGTGGTTCGGAATTACGATGGGGGCGTTTCGCGGATCGGATCCCACAGGATCTGTATATAGTTGCCGTCGGGGTCCCTGAAGTAGAAGGAGCGGCTACCGTCCCGGTGGTCTCGCGGGCCGTCATCGATGACGATGTCACGCGCCCTCACCTCCACGGCAAGTTGATCGACTTCTTCCTTTGTGCGGACCCGAAAGCCGAAATGGTGGAGAGACTGCAACGGCTGGGGGCGGCGGCGAAACGTGTGTACTTCTTCCTTCGGGATCTGGATCAAGGCGAGATCATCGTTGCCGCACTCGAGGAAGGCGATCTCGCCCTCGCTTCGCCAGACCGGCTTCATCCCGAGCATGTCCGTGTAAAACTTCTCCGAGACATCCAGATCGCTCACTCGGAGCGACAGATGCCCCATCCGACGCAACCCCAAAGGACCAGAAGCCATCCTGTCTCACATCACACAGGGGCCGGCCCACCGGTATCTGTGCCCGCCGCCGTTTTGGAGGAGACCGAGAACCCCACGATATCCTCGCCGCCGTCCACCCCGATCACGTTGCCGGTCATCCAATGGGTCTCCGGCCGGCTCAACGCGATGAGAGCCGCGGCAACATCCTCAGGGGTGGTGAGGCGGCCGGAGGGATTGAAGAGCAGCGCGGTCCGCTTGATGCTCTCGCTCCCAGGGATCTTCCGGAGCGCCGGAGTATCGGTCACCCCTGCGCGGATGGCATTCGCCGTGATTCCCAGGGGAGCCAGTTCCATTGCAAGTTGCCGGATGTGGGACTCGAGGGCGGCCTTGGCCGCCGACACAGCGCCGTACGCACCCCAGACCCTCGCCCCGCCTGAGCTGGTCATCGCGAAGACTCTCCCACCGCGGGTCATCACCCTTCGCACCACCAACTCTTGCACCCAGTAGACCAGGCTGTTTGCCATCACGTCCAGGGTCATCTCCATTTGGGCGGACGTAATGCCATCCTTCGGCAAGGGAGCGATGAATGGCTTCAGAGTTCCGAAGGCCAGGGAGTGCAGCATCACCTTCACCGAAGACGGCTCTCCCCGATCGGCCAGAGTCTTCTCCATCTGATCTAGGACCTCACTGCGCTTCCCTGGATCGGAGGCATTGACGTTGAAGAAGATGGCCTCTCGCCCCATTCGCTTGATCTCAGCAACAATCCGTCCCGCATTCGGCATGGTGGTCTTGCGGTCCATGTGCACGCCGAAGATGTGCATCCCTCCTCGGGCCAGAGCTAGGGCTGAAGCTTCACCGAAGCCGCTGGAGGCACCCAGGATCAGGGCCCACCCCTCTAAGGCAGCATCGTGTCGTTGGCTCGTCATGCACTCCTCCTCATCTGCCCCCCTTCACCCTCGGAATTGGAAGGCACATCTTCATGGAGTTATACCTAAAGGGCATTCCATTCACATTCGGGCTGAGCGTGTCAAAGGGCAAACCATGTGAATGATGTCGCTCATGATGGGCTTCGACCAGCTCAGCCCGAACGAACTTCAGATGAGCGTATCTCTGGAAAGGGTGCAGCCCCCCGTCGGCAGGAGGAGCTTATGCCTCTTTTCGTGCTCTGTCAAGAAAGAGCCTGCACCCTTAGCCATCGAGTGTACGGAGCGCGGCAAGGATCGTCTCTGGCTCTGGCCGATCGTTCTGCCTTTCGCCGACATACATAAAGCGGACCCTCCCATCGCGGCCGATCAGGAAGGTCGAGGGCCGAGCGGTCTGGAAGGCATCGAAGCCGAAGGGATGGTACACCCCGTACCGTTTGGTGACGGCCCGGTCGGGGTCGATCAGAATCGGGAGCGAAAGCCCGTGGCCGGCCATGAACTCTTGGGCCTTTTCAGGCCGCTGAGCAACGACCCCGAAGGCCGCGGCGCCCATGTGCTGAAAGGTCAGAAGATGCTTCTGCAGCTCTCCTAGCTGCTTGCGGCAGTTGGGTCACCACGTCCCCCGAAAGAACAGGAGCAGGATGTGCTGACGGTCCCGAAACTCTGAAAGCCATATCTCCCGGCCGTCAATGGCTCGAAGGCAAAAGT
>JBGPUH010000182.1:0-5433 GCA_041491025.1 Methylomirabilis sp. (SeqCode) | reverse complement strand
GCCCGGAGGACCCCGACCGCACGGCGGACTTCCCCATGCCGATCCGGGACCGTGGCGTCACCCCGGACTAAGGCGCGCGCGAGCCAAGGAAGCGGCGTGCTGGCTCGGACGCAGACGCTCGCAGACGCCAGGGACTGGACGAAGGTCGGCGTAACCTTCCGAACCCCGGCGAACAGCCTGGCCGTGACGCTTCGGATCCGTAGCGCGCCACCGACTCCCTCCATCCCACTCACTGGGGCAACGGCGTGGATCGACGACGTGTCAATCAGCAAGGCAGATTAGGAAACGGCGGCCATGAGGGCATCAGGAGGAGGCGTGTGGAGGAGGAAGGGGTGCCGGTCCTCTCGCTGGTGTGCGGCGGAGCCGAATGGGCGATGACGTTCGGGCGGAAAATCCCTGCGTGCGCCTCATCGAGGTGCTCGCCCATGGGGATCCTGTTCCCGATACCTCTGGCATCTGTCGGGACAGAATTGAACTGCTTGCCCTTCTGACAGAGATCAGCAAAGGGGAGCGGTCAGAGTTTCTCCCGCACATCACACAAGCAGCTCAACGCCAAGGGATCTCTCCACAGCAGTTCGCCTCGAGGGCGAGCTTCCTGCTTGCCTGTCTGGAAACGCCAGGCGATGAAGACGCGTACAAGATCCTGGGAGTCCCCCCTACGGCAACACCTCAGGAGATCAGGAACGCATGGGTTGCCCGCCTGAGCCTTTATCATCCGGACCGCCACTCCGCGAACAGTGATTGGTTCACCCGGCAGGCGGCACGCCTGAACGAGGCCTATCACACGCTCAAAGACCCCGAGCGACGGCAGGCATACGATGAGCAGCGACGGCGTGAGGTACAGGGACGACGGCGACAGGACCTACACCGGCCTCCGCCTTGGCCCAGTCGACCTCGGATGCTCGGGACCTTTAGCGGCCGGATGCGGCAAAAGCTGCCGACGATCCTCACCGGAGGAGCCCTGGTAACGGCCGGACTGATCGTTCTCTCGCTCATTCTGGGCCGCCCGACCCACCGTCCCGAGGTCACACCCATCTCCTCTGCCGACACTCCAGGGCCCGCGGAGGAAAGGCCCTCAAGCAGCGAGTCCTTCTCCCAAGAGCAAGAGCGGCAGCCTGTACGGTCCTTGAAACCCCAGCCGAAGAGGGAGCAGGGGAAGAAGTGGCCCTCGCGAGCCGTGCCCGCGCGCGTCGGTCCACACGATGTCCAAGAGGTCCTTGAGGCTTCCGAACACGGGAGCACCGTCGCGCAGGCCCTCCCACCCTACGTCCCCGACCCGAAAGGCCTCAATCGACAAGAGATCGACGCCCTGCTTGATGAATATAGGGACGCCTATGAGAAAGGGGACGTGGAACGCCTGATGGCCACCCTCTCCCAACAGGTTCGCGAGAAAGGAACGCTGGACTACCAAACCATTCGAAGCCTCTACGCAAAGGGATTTGCCGGACGAGAGCAGATCATCTACCGGCTCAAGAACGTTGAAGTCCAGATGATAGGCGATCATGCCAGCGTCTCCGCCCAGTATCTCATCTCAGCGCGAAACGCCGACCAGCCCCATAGGAGCATCACCACTTCGGGGCGGATCGAGTGGAAGGTCCAGCGTGAGGGGGCGAAGCCGAAGATCATGGCCATCAACTATTGACGTGCGTTCCCTCCTTCCGATTGAGTGCCCTGGGCTTATCAGGCTCTGGCTCTTCCAAAACACTCTACCCCCCCCCACTAATGTCGCGGGGGATAGTGTTTCCTGCTCCCTTGCCAGCAGAGAGAAGATCACGCTTCGACCCGCCCCGCTTCCCCATCAGGAGAAGGGGGTTATGAGCTTGTGCCCTCTCCCCTGAGGCAGAGGGCAAAGCAAAGGGTGTGCAGGGCCCGCTAAGGAGGACCGCAAGTGGACCTGGAGATTCAGGGATTCGAGTGGCTTTGGGTGAAAAGGATTCGCTGGACTCTAGCATACGCATTCATGGAGGCGTCATTGCAAGGAGCGAAGCAACAAAGCCATCTCCTCCTTATCCGGGCAACAGAAGCGAGATTGCCGCGCTCCCGTTGGTCGCTCGCAATGACAAAGTCACACCTAATGCGCTTGCTATAGACTACGGAAAATTGATGGTCAGGCCGCCATCGACGACCACGACGCTTCCCGTCATGTAGCGGCCCGCATCTGACGCGAGAAGGAGGAGCGCGCCGTTCAGGTCGCTCGGCTCACCAAACCGGCGCAGTGGGATCCGTTTCAAGAGCGGCTGTCCTGCGGGGCTCTTCAGGAAATCGCGGTTGAGGTCGGTTTCGATGTAGCCCGGCGCGAGCGCGTTCACACGAATACCGTACCGCACGAACTCGAGGGCCATCGACTGAGTCAGGTTGATAAGGGCCGCCTTCGACGCGCTATAGGCGGCGACCCGTGCCGCCGCGCGCAGCCCCAAGATCGAGGCCACATTGATGATAACCCCGCCCCGGCCATGTTGCCTCATGTGCTCCGCCGTGGCGCGCGCGACGCGCATCGCACCTGTCAGGTTCGTCTCGAGGACGCTCGCCCATTCCGCATCGCTCTGCTCCAGCAGGGGGCGCGATGCCGCGACGCCAGCGTTGTTGACCAGTATCGTTACAGGTCCAAGCTCGGCTGCCGCCTTTTCGAGCGCGGCGGGAATGCTTGCGGGTTCCGTGACGTCGAGCGCGGCGGGAAGCGCGCGGCCGCCCGCGGTCGCGATCTCCCTTGCAACCTCTTCGAGCCGGTTGACACGGCGGCTACACACCGCAACGGCTGCGCCGGCTTTCGCGAGCGTGAGGGCAAAGCGGCGACCAAGCCCGCCAGACGCGCCCGTCACAAGGGCGACCCGGCCCGTGAGGTCGAAGAGGTGTGTCATCTCCCTCCGCTACCCCCACCGTGCCGCTTTAGGAGCGCGCTCATCCTGCCTCCTTCGCCCGCTCGCGGAGCACGTATTTCTGGATCTTCCCGGTCGAGGTCTTCGGGAGCGGCCCGAAGACAACATACTTCGGCACCTTAAAATGGGCCATGTTGTCGTGACACCACCGGATGATGTCCTTCGCGCTGACGTGCGCCGCGTCCGGCTTGAGCGTCACGAACGCGCAAGGGACCTCCCCCCACGTCTCATCAGGTTTGGCGACGACCGCCGCCTCCATCACGGTGGGGTGACGATACAGCAGCTCCTCGACCTCAAGTGAGGAAATGTTCTCGCCGCCCGAGATGATGATGTCCTTCAAGCGGTCCTTGACCTCGATGTACCCATCAGGGTGCCAGACAGCGAGGTCACCCGTGTGCAGCCAGCCCCCTCGGAACGCCGCCTCCGTCGCCTTTGGGTTGGTGAGGTATCCCTTCATCACGGTGTTGCTGCGGAGCATGACCTCGCCCATGGTCTTGCCGTCCTTCGGCACGGGCTTCAATGTCTCTGAATGCGCGACCATCACACCATCAAGCGTCGGGTAGGCGACTCCCTGGCGTGCCATGAGGAGCGCGCGCTCCTGGAGCGCCAGCCCATCCCACTCCGCTTGCCAGGCACAGAGCGTTGCCGGCCCGTAGCTCTCGGTCAGGCCGTACAGGTGGGTGACGCGGAAGCCCATCGACTCCATCGCCGCGATGACCGACGACGGCGGCGCTGCTCCGCCCGTCGCCACTTCGACGATCTGGTCGAACTTCGCCCTCACCTCGGATGGCGCGTGGATGAGACTCGTGAGCACGATCGGCGCGCCGCACATGTGCGTGACCCCGTGTGTCGTGATCGCCGGAAAGATCCGTGCGGGGTCCACCCGTCGCAGGCACACGTGCGTGCCGCCTGCTGCCGTGACCGCCCAGGTGTAGCACCAGCCGTTACAGTGAAACATGGGGAGCGTCCAGAGATAGACCGATCGCGGCGAGAGGCGAAAGGCGAGCGCGTTGCCGAGCGCGTTCAAGTAGGCGCCGCGGTGGCTGTACACGACGCCCTTGGGATTGCCCGTCGTGCCCGAGGTGTAGAGCAGGCAGATCGCCTGCCATTCGTCTGCGGGCCTCGGCCAGTCGAAGCCGGCCTCGCCTTCCAGAAGGAAGGTCTCATAGTCTTTTTCGCCCAAGAGCTTCCCGCCTTTGTCGCCGGCACAAAGCGGATCGTCGATGTCGATGACCGGTATCTTGCGCGTGAGAAGCGCCACTGTCTCCTCAATCGTGTCGGAGAACTCCTTGTCGGCGATGAGGAACTTCGCCCCGCCGTGCTCCAGGATAAAGGCGATCGACCTGGCGTCGAGCCGGACATTGAGCGCGTTGAGCACGGCGCCCGCCATCGGCACGCCGTAATGCGCCTCGAGCATCGCCGGGACATTCGGGGCCATGACCGCGACCGTGTCGCCAAGCCCGATCCCGCGGCGGGCCAAGGCCGAGGCAAGCCGACGGCAGCGGCCGTAAAACTCCGCATAGGTGAACGTGTCCTTCCCGTGGATGACCGCGGGCTTGTTCGGGTACACAGCCGCCGCCCGTTCGAGGAATGAAAGGGGCGTCAAGGGAACGTAGTTGGCAGCTCCCCGGTCGAGGCCCAGCTCGAAAGGATTGACCTTCAACCCTGTCCCCCCTACTCGATCCCGGCCAGCTTGCGGGCGTAGGCGGCCGCGCTCTCGAAATCGTACTCCCGATAGGTCTGGATCTTCTCCGCTTCCAGCGAGCCCTCGGCATGGACCGCCAGCACTTCCTGATAGCCTCCGAAGTCAGATGCCGTGAGATCAGAAATGAGGTTGAGCATGCGTAGGCGATGCTCCGCCGGGACACCTTTCTTGCCACCCAGGTACCTCTTGAGATAGGGGCCGGTCGCCTCGCTTCGCCAGTCCTCGACGCTTGGACCGGTGACAAGCAGCCCCCCGCTCACGTCCTGTACCATCTGCACGGCCTGGTGGTAGTGTGCAGCGAATTGATACTTGGCGACGTTGGTCAGCAGCGTGTTTGGAACGGCGATGCCTGGCGGAACCACCGCGAATTGCTGGGCTGCGGCGTAGATCAAACCCTGGACCGTCGCGTGATATGCCGCAAGCTTGGTAAGCTTCTCGCGGATGTGGCTCACCTTCTCCACACCATTGTACTCGGCGATCGCCCTGGCCGAACCGACCAGCAGTTCGAGCAATGGCAACTTGTACGAGACCGCGGTGAAGCGGTGGAACTTGACGAATGTCAGGGCCAGCGGCCCCGCTGCTTCGGTTTCGCCACACAGAAACACGCGCCCCCAGGGGACGAACACATCGTCGAAGACGGTCAGCGTCTCCATCATCTTGTGCGTGGCGCTGATGGGAGAGTCGAAGGCATCCTTCGTGATGCCCCCATAGGAGCTCGCCAGCAACTTGAGCCCCCTGGTCGCGACCGGCAGGGCAAAGGCCACCGCATACGCCTTGTCCTCGGCGCGCATCGCCCGGGTGGGCAGGACGATGACTTCGTGCGTGTTGGTCGAAACCGACGTATGCGCCTTG
>JBGPUH010000181.1:0-5442 GCA_041491025.1 Methylomirabilis sp. (SeqCode) | reverse complement strand
CTCCGACGGAGGCGACTCCATCAAACCCGGTGGCGATCACCGTCACGCGGACCTCATCGTTCAGTGACTCCTCGATCACCGCTCCGAAGATGATGTTGGCATTCGGGTGGGCCGACTTGCAGATAGCTGAGCTGGCCTCGTTCACCTCGTAGAGCGACAGCGCGGAACCGCCGGTGATGTTGATAAGGATCCCCTTCGCGCCGTCGATGGCCAAGTTTTCCAGGAGGGGGCTATTGATGGCTTTCGAGGCCGCTTCCTGAGCCGCATTCTCGCCCGTGGCGGTCCCGATTCCCATCATGGCGATCCCACGCTCAGACATGATGGTCTTCACATCGGCAAAGTCCAGGTTGATGAGGCCCGGCACCACGATGAGGTCCGCAATCCCCTGAACCGCCTGACGCAGGACCTCGTCCGCCAATTTGAAGGCCTCGGTCATGGGGGTGTGACGCTCGACGATGTGGAGCAGCCGTTGATTCGGGATGGTGATCAAGGTATCGACGCTTTCGCAAAGCGCCTGGAGCCCTCGCTCCGCCTGGAGCTCGCGGACCTTGCCCTCGAACAGGAATGGTTTTGTGACCACTCCGACGGTAAGGATGCCTAACTCCTTAGCCAGATTGGCGATGATGGGCGCAGCCCCGGTTCCGGTCCCGCCTCCCAAGCCGGCCGTGATAAAGGCCATATCGGCCCCTTCAAGGAGGCTCAGGACCTTGTCGGTATCCTCAATGGCCGCCTTTCGCCCGATCTCCGGATTCGCCCCCGCCCCCAGCCCCTTGGTCAGGCTCGCTCCTATCTGAAGCTTGGTTGTGACCGGCGACAGCTTGAGGGCTTGAGTGTCGGTGTTGATGACAATGAATTCGACGCCGGTGAAGTGCGCCGCCAGCATCCGATTCACCGCATTGGACCCCCCGCCTCCGACCCCGATCACCTTGATCTTGGCCAAGTGCTCGGCATCCATCTCCAGCTCGAACGGCATCTTCACCTCCTTGAATGAAAGTTGTTCACGGCTCACCGGGCAAGCAGTTCTCGCGTCTTGGAGCAGTTCAGAGTTCAGAGATAGACCGTCACGTGTAGACCGTCGACGGTCGACCGTCAGCCGTCATAGAAAATCGCTGAACCACTGCATCATCCGCTTGATCAGCTTGTCCACCAGTGTTTGCTCCGAGAACCTGCCGAACCGTGGCTGGTCCCGGTGCGCCGCGCCGTACTGCACCAAGCCCACCCCGGTCGCGAACATCGGAGAACTCACCACCTCCTTTAAGCCGCCGATGCCCGTTGGTACCCCCAACCGAACCGGCAAGTCGAAGAGCTGCTCGGCCAGCTCAGGCACTCCCTCCATCACTGAAGACCCGCCGGTGACCACAACCCCAGCGGCCACCTGGTGCATGAATCCCGCCCGCCGCACTTCCTGAGAGACATGACTGAAGATCTCCTCCATCCTCGGCTGCATGATCTCGCACAGCATGTGACGGGAGAGAAGGCGCGGCTTCCGCCCGCCGACGCTCGGGACCTCCACCACCTCCTCGCTCCCGACGAGGGAAGCCAGGGCGCAACCGTATTGGCACTTTATCGCCTCGGCAGATTGGGGAGGGGTCCGAAGCCCAATGGCGATATCGTGGGTCAGGTGATCACCGCCCAGCGCCAGGACCGCGGTGTGGCGAATGCTCCCATCCACGAAGACAGCGATGTCCGAGGTGCCCCCGCCGATATCCACGAGAACCACCCCCAGCTCTTTCTCGTCGGCAGTGAGGGTGGCTTCGCTCGAGGCCAACGGCTGTAGGACGATGTCCTGCACCTCCAGCCCGGCCCTGGTGGCGCATTTGATGATATTCTCTGCCGATGCGACGGCGCCCGTCACGATATGAATTTCAGCCTCGAGCCGACGGCCGCTCATCCCGAGGGGTTCCTTGACCCCGCCCTGGCCGTCAATGATGAACTCTTGCGGGATGACGTGAATCACCCTTCGGTCGGCCGGCAACGTGATCGCCTTGGCCGCCTCGATGACCCGACCGACATCGGCTTGGGTGACCTCCTGGTTCTTGGCGGAAACGGCGATGACGCCACGGCTGTTGATCCCCTTGATGTGACTGCCGGCAATCCCCACAAATGCCGAGTTTAGGGAGATGCCAGCCATCGCCTCCGCCGCCTCGACCGCTTTCTTGATAGATTCGACGGTCACATCGATGTTGACGACTACCCCCTTCTTCAATCCTCGCGAAGGGCTTGTCCCGCACCCGATGATTTCGATCCCGCCTTCCGTAAGCTCCGCGATGATGACGCAGATCTTGGTTGTGCCGATGTCCAATCCGGTAACGATCTCGCCCCCTTGGCTCATGCCTCTCGCTCCTTCGGAAGCGGCTTCACGATGACCTTATCGGCAAACCTGAGATCGACATATTCCAACTCGCGAAGGCTGATGCCCCGAATCTGGAGCACCCGGGCCAGCCGATCCAGCTGCCACAGCAGGTCATCCTCTTGGACGCGCAGGTATGGCATCCCGCGGTCCAGAAATACGGTGCAGCTTCCGTCGGTTTCCAACCGGATTTCCCTGGCCTGCACTCCGGGCATGAGGGCGTGCCGGTGGAACTGCTGCCACAGACGGGTCCCCAGCTCAAGGTGAGAGATGTCGATTCGGTCCCCAGGGTGGATCGGGTGTTCGACCTTCACTGTCAGGCGCGGAAGGCCAAACATCTCGTCAGGTCCCGCCTCCTTCAGAATCAACCCGTCGTCGCTGACGAGATAGGCCCGGCCGGCCAGGACGACCGTTTGTGGCGTTCGCTCCGACACGCGTATGACCAAGCTTGCCGGAAGGCGCCGACTCACACTGGCCGTCCTGATCCAGGGATTGCCCATGATCCGCCCTGCCAGTTCCTTCAGATTGACCCCTATGATACTCGCATGAGCCGGCAGGCCGAGGCTGTCGATGATCGCCGCTGTGGGCACTCGGCGGTTTCCCTCAACGGTGAGATCCCTGATTTGGAAATAGCGCAGCCGCAGGGGGCCTGGGACCTCCCGCAGAATGATCTGCCCAAGGATGACCGTCGCCACCAGCAGGATAGCTAGTTCCGCGCCCCTCCAGAACCGCCGACCGAGCCCGGCTACCACGCGTCTCAAACGCCGTGGCCGCCCGGTCCTTTGCGAGCCGAGCCTCAGGAAGCGTCGACTCGGGCGAAATCCGGCTTGATCCTCAAGCAGCGGAGGGCGATCCGACAATCTCGATCTCCAATTCAAGTGCAACTCCCGTCCTGAGCAATACGTCGGCCTTGGCTCGGTTGGCCAGCCAGAGGACATCTGCCGCTGTGGCTCTACCGAGGTTCACAATAAAGTTGCCGTGTTTCTCCGAGATCTGTGCCTCGCCGTGACGGAGCCCCTTGAGTCCGACCTGCTCCACCAGACGCCCGGCGAAGTCACCGGGAGGATTTTTGAAGATGCAGCCGGCGGATCGAATGTCCACAGGCTGCGTCAGGTTCCGTCGAACCAGCAACTTCGAGATCGTCCTCCTGATCTCCGCCGACATTCCCCTCTGGAGCGTGAAGGCGGCCTCCACGATGACCGCCCCTGTCGGGAGTTGGCAGTGACGGTAGCCAAGGCCAAGCTCCTCGCGCGACATGAACCGCTCCTCGCCCAAGCAGTCCACCAAGCGAACCCAGTCAAGATGATCGCTGATCGCACCGAAGGGTGTCCCGGCGTTCCCATGTATTGCGCCCCCAGCCGTACCCGGTACGCCGCTCAGCCCCTCAAGACCAGTCAACCCGGCCTTTGCTGAGAAGGCCAACAGACGACTTGTCCGAACGCCAGCCCCGCACCGGATCCGCTCCTCGGCCGCTGAGAGCTCAAGAAAGCTCCGCGAGAGATTGATGACCAGACCCTTGATCCCTCCATCCAGCACCAGCATGTTGCTGCCGCCACCTAGGATCAGGACGGGGATCGCCTCATCCCGCGCCACCTTGAGCAGAGTTTTCAGATCGTCGAGGTCGGCCGGGTAGGCCATGACCTCGGCCGGGCCACCGATGCGGAAATAGGTGTGATGCGACAGCGGCTCCCTGGCGAGCACCTCTCCCTTGATGCAGCCTTGAAGCCTCTCTTTCATCCTGACCTCATCCACCACCATCTCTGTCACCGCAGGGTCTAGGGTTCAGGGTTTAGGGTTTAGGAGAGCAGCCCCCCGGCCCCGTTTTCACCCTATACCCTCTCCCCTAGACCCTCTCCTGCAGACGGCGAACGATCTCCTCACAGGCCTTCCAGATGTCACCCGCGCCCATGGTGATGACCAGATCACCCGGGCGGGCCAGCTCCACGACCAGGTCCGGGACTTCTTCCTTGCGTGCGGTGTAGAGGACTTTAGGCTTACTGCGACTCGCGACTCCCTCGGCGATCTGCCTGCCCGAGACACCCGCGATCGGCGCCTCCCCCGCCGGATAGATATCGGTGATGATGGTGTAGTCTGCCAGGTCGAAGGCCGGCAGGAACTCGGACAGGAGGGCCTGGGTTCTCGTATACCGATGCGGCTGGAAGACGGCGATCAGCCGCCGCTGAAAAGCATCTTTGGCCGCCCGCAGGGTGGCCTGGATCTCCGCTGGGTGGTGCGCGTAGTCATCGACCACCATAATGCCACGGGGCGTTCCCTTGACTTCGAAACGGCGGGACACGCCGGTGAACTCACCCAGTGCCGCACGGATCACCTCAAACCCGATATCGAGCTCGAGGCCTACTCCGATCGCTGCCAAGGCATTGGAGACGTTATGCAGGCCCGGAACCCCCAACTGCACCTCCCCGAGAGGGTGCCCTTTGAAGCGGACCTTGAAGGCCGAGGCCAGCCCCTGCAATGAGACCCCCTCTGCCATCAAGTCAGCCGGCGTGGTCAGCGCATACGAGAGAACTCGCTTCTGCACCCTGGGCAGCAACTCTCGGATATGTCCTTGATCGAGGCAAAGAACGGCCGAGCCGTAGAACGGAACTTTATTGATGAACTCAATGAATGCCTCTTGAATCTGCTGCAGGTCTCGGTAGTAATCCAGGTGCTCCGCATCAATGGTGGTCACGACCGCGATGGTGGGGGTGAGCTTGAGGAAGGAGCCGTCGCTCTCGTCGGCCTCCGCGACCATGAACTCCCCCCGCCCAAGCTTCGCATTGCTGCCCAGTGCATCCAGCTTGCCGCCGATGACCATGGTCGGGTCAAGGCCAGCCTTAGCCAGGACCGTGGCCACCATGGAGGTCGTTGTGGTCTTTCCATGGGTGCCGGCAACCGCAACCCCGTACTTCATCCGCATCAGCTCGGCCAGCATCTCGGCTCGTTGAATGACTGGGATCGAGTGAACTTTGGCCGCCAGGATCTCGGGATTCTCGGGCGACACCGCCGAGGAGCGGACCACGACATCGACACCCTGCACGTGAGCCGGATCGTGCCCGATCCGGATGGCGACCCCGAGCTCCTGTAGGCGGAGG
>JBGPUH010000180.1:0-5521 GCA_041491025.1 Methylomirabilis sp. (SeqCode) | reverse complement strand
TCCTTGATTTTGGGAGATGGCCGTAACGACGAAGAGGGCGAAGACTGGCGGTCTCAAGGCCGAACGATGGGCTCTGGGTTGGGCAAGGCATCGGCCCTGTCAGGCCTTGGCGGGCTGGATGCGTATGCTTGCCCGATAGCCCAGGCGAGCCAGCATCACTAGAGCGTCCTCCCACGTGAGGCCAAAGGCTGCCACATCCGCAAGGCCAAGCCGGGCGACCACCTCGCGAATGACCTCGAGGTCAGCCTCGTCAAATTCGCCTTCGTTGAAGGCATCATGGGGCCAGAACACGATCTCGGCAAGAGTCCTTTTACCCTCAAGGTAGGCTGCAAGCTGCTCAGCCACTATATCCCGCGTTATGAGCATCTTCCTATCCCCCTACTCGCTCATGGCCGAAAGCCACGCCGATTCCTTGTCTTACTGTGGTGAAATATGGCGCCTGACTGGCCTGGGTTATTTTAGCCTACAGCCGGTTTCTAAAATAAGAGCTTAAAGAAGGGCGCGGCAAGCAGCGCCCCTACAAATTCGTAATCCGTAATCAGAGAGATTGCCACGCTCCCGTTGGTCGCTCGCAATGACAGGACCCACGGGTGATTGCCTTCAAAGTCCCCCCTCACCTTGCATCCTCTCCCCGCTTCGAGGGGCGAAGGGACATAAGGTTGGGCGCTCTCCCGCAGATGGCGAGAGGGGATGTGGGTGGGCAAGGAGGTTTCGCGGCTTCGAACATACTGTCTCAACCACGCCTTCTCTCCTTGACAGAGGTATGAAAAAAAGTTATTTTTAAGGTGCAGTTGGGAGGCAGGGACTGCTTCGCTGAAGCGTTGCGGGTGTTTCCTGCCGGCGGGATTTCTTCCTATCAACGGTTGTGGCGACCTTACATAAGAGTCCTCACCCTGCCGCCCAACGCCTGGGTGCGTAAGGCGCCATACCATCAGGACAGGGTCGATGAATCCCATGTCAACAGCCCCGCGTGAGGACCAAGCTGCTCCGCAACACCAGCTTGAGGAACTCGAGGCCGTCACAATCCGCTTTGCGGGAGATTCGGGCGACGGCATGCAGCTCACGGGGACGCAGTTCACCGCGACCTCGGCCATCATCGGCAACGACATCTCGACGCTGCCCGATTTCCCCGCGGAGATCCGCGCACCCTTAGGCAGTCTTCCGGGCGTCTCCGGCTACCAGCTCAACTTCAGCAGCCACGACATCCGCACCCCCGGCGATGAGCCCGACGTGCTGGTGGCGATGAACCCGGCAGCGCTCAAGGTCAACATCAAGGATCTCGTGCCGGGCGGGATTCTGGTGGTCAACACCGACGCCTTCGTCGAGGCGAACCTCAAGAAAGCCGGTTACGAAAAGAACCCGCTCGAAGACGACTCGCTCTCGGGCTACCGTGTCTTCAAGCTCCCGATCACGAAGCTCACACTGGGTGCGACGGAAGAGGTCAAGCTTCCGCACAAACAGTTGGAGCGCTGCAAGAATTTCTACGCCTTGGGGCTGATGTACTGGCTCTTCGACCGCCCCCTGCAGCCTACGCTCGAGTGGATCGACGAAAAGTTCGCCAAGATGCCGGAAGTCGGACGGGCGAACAAGCTGGCGGTACAGGCCGCGTACAATTACGCCGATACGACCGAGATCTTTACGAGCCACTATCACGTCGGGAAGGCCAAGATCAAGCCCGGCAAGTACCGCAACATCATGGGCAACGAGGCGACGGCGCTCGGCTTCGTGGCGGCCTCGCAGCTTTCGGGCCTGCCCCTTTTCTACGGCAGCTACCCTATCACCCCCGCGTCCGACATCCTGCACGAGCTGTCGAGGCACAAGAACTTCGGCGTGAAGACGTTTCAGGCCGAGGATGAGATCGCGGCGATCGGCGCGACAATCGGCGCGGCGTTCGCGGGTAGCCTCGGCCTCACCGGCACAAGCGGCCCTGGCCTGGCATTGAAGTCGGAATTTATCGGACTGGCGGTGATGACGGAGCTTCCGATCGTGATCGTGAACGTGCAGCGTGGCGGCCCATCCACCGGCCTTCCGACGAAGACCGAGCAGGCCGATCTGCTGCAGGCGATGTTCGGTCGCAACGGCGAATGCCCGGTCGCCATCGTGGCCCCGGCGACCCCTGCCGAGTGCTTCCATATGGCGATCGAGGCGTCCCGCATCGCCCTCACGTACATGGCGCCGGTGCTCTACCTCTCGGATGGGTACCTCGGCAACGGCTCGGAGCCATGGGAGATTCCATCGGTCGAGAGCCTGCCCAAGATCGAGGTGAAGTTCCGCACCGATCCGAAGGGGTTTTTTCCCTACCTGCGCGACGAGCGGACGCTGGCACGACCGTGGGCCATCCCGGGCACGCCGGGACTCGAACACCGGATCGGCGGGCTGGAGAAGGCGCACATCAAAGGGAACGTGAACTACGACCCCGATAACCACGACTTCATGGTTCGGCTCCGGGCGGAGAAAGTCGAGCGGATCGCTCAGGATATCCCACCGGTTGAGGTCTTCGGGCAGCCTAAAGGCAAGGTCCTCGTGCTGGGGTGGGGCTCGACCTACGGCGCGATTACGACGGCTGTCGAGCAACTGCAATCGAAGGGGGCTTCGGTCTCGAGCGCGCACCTGCGCTACCTGAATCCGTTCCCGAGGGACCTGGGCGAGGTGCTGAGCCGCTTCGAGACCGTGCTCATCCCGGAGCTCAACCTCGGTCAGCTTGCGCTGCTCGTCCGCGCGAAATATCTGGTCGATGCGGTCAGCTTCTCGAAAGTCAAGGGCAAGCCGTTTAAGGTGTCCGAGCTGATCAACAAGATCACAGAGTATTTGTAAACGAGGACCGATAGGCCTGACAACCCTGCGCTTCACACGTAGAGGGCTGAAGACACATGGGCGATAACGGACAGACAAAAACGGTGACGCTGACGAGAAAGGATTTCGTCTCTGACCAGGAAGTGCGCTGGTGCCCCGGCTGTGGCGACTATTCGATCCTCGCCCAGGTGCAGAAGGTCATGCCTGAACTCGGGATCCCGAAGGAGAAGATCGTGTTCGTCTCCGGAATCGGATGCTCGAGCCGGTTCCCGTATTACATGAATACGTATGGCTTCCATGGCATCCATGGCCGAGCGCCCACACTGGCCACCGGCATCAAGGCCGCCAACCCGGAGCTGAGTGTCTGGGTGATCACGGGCGACGGTGACGCCCTCTCGATCGGGGGCAATCATTTCATTCACGCGATCCGGCGGAACATCGACCTCAAAATCATCCTGTTCAACAACCGCATCTACGGGCTCACAAAGGGACAGTACTCTCCGACGTCGGAGTTCGGCAAGAAGACCAAATCGTCGCCGATGGGGGTGATCGATTACCCCATCAAACCGCTGAGCCTGGCGTTTTCCTCGGAGGCCACGTTCGTCGCCCGCTCCGTCGATGGCGACCCGAAGCACCTGGCCTCGGTCGTTGACCGCCTCGCCAGACATAGGGGCTCGGGCTTCGTTGAGGTCTATCAGAATTGCAATATCTTCAATGATGGCGCGTACGAGTACTTCACCGCGCGCGAGGTGCGCGACGATCGGACGCTCTACCTCGAACACGGCAAGCCCCTGATCTTCGGCAAGGACAGGAACAGGGGGATTCGCCTGAACGGGGCGAGACCGGAGGCCGTCACCATCGGCGAGGGAGGGATCACGGTTGACGATCTGCTTGTCCACGATGAGACCGCCCCAGAGCCGAACCTGGCCTACATTCTCGGGCGTCTGGAATACCCGGAATTCCCGGTTCCAATGGGCGTCTTCCGGGCCGTTCAGAAGCCGACGTACGAGACCATGCTCGAAGCGCAGATCGCGCAGGACATCAAGGTGAAGGGGCCCGGCAACCTCGAAGAGCTTCTCAACAGCGGCGAGACCTGGGTGATCGGCCCCGACGGCGATCCGCAGCCGGCAACGTCGGCTGGCTAAGGGCTCGCACACTTACGCGCAAGGGCCTTGGTGTCACGTGGTCGCCGGGGCTCGACACGCATCAGGATATCATCATGATTTGTCCCCAGTGCGGTCATAGCAATCTTGAAGGGCTCGATAGTTGTGAACGGTGTTCCCAGGACCTCAGCCATCTCGGTGTGCCGTTGGCGACCGAAGGGCTACAAAAGCACATCATGGCCGGCACGATCGGTCAAGTCGAATTCCCGTTTGATCGCCTTGTCGTCATTGGGCCCACCGATTCTGTGGCCGACGCAGTGTCCCGAATCAAAGCCGCCGCCATCGGGCAGGCAGTTGTGGTTGAAGAAGAGAAGCCAGTCGGAATCCTGACCGAACGCGACTTGCTGTATAAGATGACCGGGCCTGACGTCGACCTCAAGCAGATCCAGGTCAAAGAGATGATGACCCCAAATCCTGTGACGGTCGAGGAGGGGGACGCGGTTCGCGTCGTCATCAACATGATGTCGGTCGGCGGGTATCGCCATGTCCCGATTGTCAAGGACGGGAAGCTGGTGAGGATCATTTCAGCAAAGGCGATCGTGAATTGCATCCTCGAGAGTAGCGCCCTTGAATTCTATCTCGCAGGAGGAGCAGGACCCCCGACGTCTCTTGCTGCCCGGTTAAGGCAGGTCAAGATTCGCCACCTCGCTCTACGACCTCCCCTCCTGGTTGAGCACAGCGCAAGCCTCCGTGAGACGGTCGCGACGATGAGGAACAAGCATCGAGGGGTTGCTCTGATCTGCGACCACGGAAAGCTGGTTGGGATCTTCACCGAGCGTGACCTGCTCAAAAAGATTATTGGCGAGCCGGTCAGTTGGTCAGCGCCGGTGGAGCAGTTCATGACCCCCAACCCTGCGAAACTGAGCTTGGATGATTCGATCGTGAGCGCGATGAAATTGATGTACGAAGGGGATTACCGCAACATCCCGCTCATTGATCGCAACGGGAAGGCAGGCGGGGTGGTCACGGTCCGCGACGTGATCACGTATTTCGCCGAGCACTTCCCGAAGGAAGCCCTCAACCTGCCGCCCGACCCATATCAGAAAATGGCGACCCCGGAGGGGGCCTGAGCATAGCATAGAGATGTTGGCGGGGATCGTTGGGAAAGCAGCTAACGAAGCCATAACGATCGCGCAATCCTGAGGATATTGAACGAGTGAGTTGACCGTGCCAATTTCGCGCACAGGAGGGCGTTCGAGGATGGGACACATCACCGATACCGGAAGGCTATCCCGGCTCGCACTTGTTGGCGCATCGGTGGCCCTGATTCTTGCCGGGTGCGCGACCACCGCATCCTATCGTCCGGAGATCGACAGCATGAGGGCCGCCCTGGCCGACGCCAAAGCGGCGGGGGCCGAGACCCTGGCGCCGGAGGAGTACGCCCGCGCCGAGGCATGTCTGGATTTGTTCACTCACGAAGCAACCGAGTTCCGTCCGTTTGCCGACCCGGACGCCCGCCAATTTGTGGGGAAATGCCGAGCCCCCCTTCAGGCGTTGAAGGATAAGATGGCCGCCGCTCCGGTGGCTAAGTCGGCCGAACAGCCTGCCGCGCCGCCCGTAGAGTC
>JBGPUH010000179.1:0-5534 GCA_041491025.1 Methylomirabilis sp. (SeqCode) | reverse complement strand
GCCTCTTACCTGCTCATGGTGATATGGGGAGACCCCTTGAACGCTCGCCGGATGCGCCAGAGGTCCGCGAGCATCTGCGCCGGGTGGCGCAGCAGGGTCACTTTGCTCTCCGGATCGTTTAGCCAGCGCACCGGCATCTCCTTAATGACATACCCTAACTGCTTCGCGATGACGATGGCCTCGACGTCGAAGGCAAAGCCGTCGATGCGCGCGCGTTGGAATATCGCGTGTGCCGCCTCACGTCGAAACAGTTTGAAGCCACACTGCGTATCCCGGAACGGAATCCTCAGGAAGGCCCGCAGGAGGAGATTGAACAGTCTCCCCAGCGATTCCCGCAGGCGAGGCTGACGCACAAGGATCCTCGATCCGGCCAACGCGCGCGAACCAATCACCACGTCGTTGCCCTCCACAAGGAGCTGCAAGGCTTTTTCCGCCTCCTCGATGGGGGTGGAGAGATCAGCATCGGAGAAGAGGACGGCCTCCCCATTGGCGGCCATCATACCGGCGCGGACGGCCGCACCCTTGCCCCGATTGTGTGGGAGGCGGATCAGTGTCACCTCGGGCGCGCGTGCTGCAAACTCTTCCACAATCGCACTCGTGCTATCATCCGATCCATCGTCCACGACGATGATCTCGAAGTCCCCGGCATCACAGCGAGCCCCCAGATACTGCCATACCCGTTGAAGGGACGAGCCGATCCGCCGCGCCTCATTGTAGGCAGGGATGACGACGCTTAGTTGCATGAGTTCGTGACACACATCGCAGACACGACCACGTTTACAGGGCGCAGAGGCTCATGGCCACCTGGCTTTTTGGCAGCCCCGCAACCAGAGCAACAGGCTTACCCCAAATGTGGTGACGGAGATTGCCAGGAGCAGGGTCTCCCACCAGGCCCGTCGAAAGGCCAGCGTGAGGGTTGAGGTCCCACGTGGAATCCGTACCTCCATCAGATGGTCTTCGGCCTCGCCTATGGGAGTGGGCACGTCATTGAGTCGAGCTGTCCAGTTTGGATGATAGGCAATCGCCAGCGTGACCGGGGCCTCGCCTCTTTCCCTCGTAACGCTCCAAATGACCTGCTCGGGATTGAAATTGAGACCCTCGACGTGGATCGCGTCGCCCGACGCGAAGCGGAAGTTGTGCCCCCGGACCTCCCAGACTTGGACCTTCTCGTTCCGGTAGACGAGGGCGAAGTCAGGCGACTTTCGGAGGTTCGCCTCGACATCTGCGGTCCAGGTTAGCAGAAACGAGACATTATAGCGGACGAGCGCCTGATGAATCCGCCTCTGGTCCCAGTCGTGTAGATGGCTGAGCACCTCTGCATTGTGGGCGCGGGTTACCTCGATCTGATTCCCCGGAAGAGAAAACCGATCCGCCTCTAAAACAATGCGGCTGGCCATTTGGTTATATCCGGGATTCCCGAACTCCTTGGACCGGTCATCGAAGCCAATAACGGCGGGTCGCGGCGCATGCTCCCGGAGCCAATGGTAAGCGTCCAGATACTGCCACTTCTCGGGGGTGTTGTAATGGGCGTCTACCTGAACCCAGCGCTTGAGCTCCTCGATCCTTCCGGAGGCATCGGCGATAAGGAGCCCTCCTAGAACCAGGGCGGCCAGCCACGACACCCGCAGCCTGGGATGCCATCCTGACTCCGGTTTCTGGCTAAGGGATGCTGGGACCTGCCTGGACACGAAGCGCCGGATCGCATCGCACGCGCCACCCGCAAAAAGCGCCACGAGCAATCCCAGAAAGGCAAACGTCCGACTCTTGAGGAGTTGTATGAGGAAGTTGTCAACGACAGGCATCCTGGTCGGAATCACCCCAAGCGCAAGGGGGAGCGTCAACAGGGCAAGGACAACCAGGAATGTCTCTTCGAATCGCCATCGCCGAATGCCCAAGACAAAAGCCAAGGCAAGCCAATTGATCCATTGCCCGCCGAAATAACTTCCTTGAAGGAAGTCTCGAAAGAAGGCGAAATCGCCAAAGCCCGTGCCCGGACCCCGCAGTGACCGGTGCATCATCATCGGGAGCAGCGTGGCCGCACACATTCCGGCGGTCAGGAGGCCGATCCCCATTACCCTTCGAAGCGTGCGTCCGGGCCGGCGGCGCATCAGGCAGGCGATCACAAGATACACGCCGCCAGCCATCGCGAGATAAACGCCGGAGATCAAATGGGTCTCGATAACAAGGGCGCAGAGTATCGCGGCAATTGGCAGCAAGCGGCCCCCAAGGGTCACGCCGAGATGAAACCCTCCGAGGGCCAACAAGAACAAAGGCAGGGCGAAGACATGGGGAATGAGCCCGATGATAAACAGTGCCTGCAGTCCAATTCCATGTTGGGCGGAGACCGCCAATGTGCAAAGGGCGGCGCAGAGGCCGGCGAACCGCGTGAAGCGGAACCAACGTGTCATGACGTACATCGCGGGGGGCAGGAGTATATAGCCTAGGACGAGGAACAACTTGAAGACGAGGAGAAGGGGCACCAGCCTGCCGAATACGTGGTATGCCCCTCCTGCGAGGACGAAGAAGAGATTCGGATAAAAGAGGAATGGGACGAACCCGTTGTACCAGTACGGACACCACCCGTCGGTGTGACCCCTCGGCAGGAAGAGCTCGGCCATCGCTTTGAGGCGGACGAAGTGAGCAGCCCCGTCCCACGAAGAGGGATAGCCAGGATCGAACAGGGGGAGAACGATGGTCACCGCCCAGGCCATCATGGCCAGGAGCGCGAGGCAGTCCGGCCAGAGAACGCCTCGCGTCCGCCGGCTATGCTGGGGCGTCAGGTCACGGGGTGTCTCTGCCATGGGACTTCATGCGAGAATGCAGATGGGGTCGTTGGCATGGGGAAAGATGTTAGTGCCGTTTTGATTGACCAATAGCCATCGCATGATGGCCTACGACGCTCGAGAGTACTCTGCCCGATGTACTCACACGCACGCATTGGTTGGCCATGTGAGTTGCGGTAGCTCTATATGTATTTCGACCTGGTACGATTCCGCCGACCGAAGAGCGACATCTGATCTGGGCGGGCGTGCTAGACAATGTCGGAATCGCCATAGGTGATGTACCAGTTGTTGATGTCGCGGAGGAACGTTTCGTCGGCGGCCAGGCAGCGAGCCCCGAAATACCACTTCCGCGGGTTCATGGCCTTCGGCACCTTGATAAACCCGAATCGGGTAAGGTGACCAACATGGGCAGGGGGTAGCAAGGCGGTCAGGAAGGCGCAGCTCCGTTCGCTCGCGTACAGTTGGGCGAAGCTGAAAATCTCGCGCGTGATCTCGGCATCCACGATCGGGCAGGGAAAGAGATCGACCAATGCGCAGAATCTCAGGTCAAAGAGAGTCAGCACACGCAGGATTACATAACCCTCCAGGGACCCGTCGACTGTCACTTCGAAGGGGCGGTACTCAAACGCTGGTGCCGCAAGGTAGCGCCACTGAAGATACGCCGGGTCACGAATCTGCACGATCCTCGCCAGCGATCGGTGGCGAGTCCAGAGGGTCGCGAAGCGCTCATCGAAACCGGAAATCTCCCGGATGGTGCAGCGTCGGGGCGGAGTCGGCTTTGCGGCGACAAGCTGATAGAGGCGGTCGGCTGCGGCGCCAAGGACTCCGGCCAGGGCGCTTGACCGGACGTAGCGTTGGATGACATGTCGACTCTGGATCGGCTTCACCCATGTCGGGAACTCATAGATGTCAAGCCAGCCCAGGTTCCCCACGAAGCCGGGACGGGAATTCGCATTGGGAAATCCCCAGACAATGGTGATACCAGACCGCTCAGCCATCTCCGCATAGAGTTCTTTCGCCAGCGTGACGAACATCCCTTGCTTCCGATAGGCTGGATGGGTCATGGTGTCGCAGGACAGGGCCAGTATGGTCTCGGTCTCGGGGCGCCATGCCAGAGAGAAGCGGGTCGCCATGGCCGAGCCTTGGCCCACGATGGTCCCGGCGTGATCAGCTAACCGTATGTAGCCAGGGCCCGCCGGGTTGTCGACGAACTGCCACTGCCAGACCTCCGGTTGTAGCCGTGGCTTATCGAGCTCACCAAACGTGGTGAGACGAAGGGCGAGGATGCCCGCCAGATCCCCGGGTTGGTAGCCACGGGTAATCCACAGGCGATCAGACATGGTGAAGCTTGGGGAAGCGCAATTGAGTGGCGAGGCTGGGTCGCGGCGGGGACGCCACTCCCTACGTGGCGACCAGGTTATATAAGATCTTACACTTGTCCCAGAGGAAGTGGCGCTCGCTTCCGACTAGGGAGTGCCAGAGATAGCCGGGCCGGAGGTAGAACCGGCTGTAGGCTTTCCGCAACTGCCGCTTTAGCGTCGCGAAATCGACGGCCGCTTTGGCGTTGAACTGCGGATATAGCTCCGGCGGCAATTCCTTTTCGTCCATGCCCACCAGTTCGGCCAATTTCGTCCCCGGGAACGGGACGATCAGATGGAACGACACGAACGTAGGGTTGAGTCGAATTGCGAAGTCGATTGTCGCATCCATATCCTGTATCGTCTCGCCAGGAAAGCCAAGGTTCATGAAAAGGATCGACTGCATGTCGTATTTCTTCATCAGTCGCATGGCGCGCTCGGCGTCGGCCATGGTGATCTTCTTGTTTGTCGACGCCAGGATATGCTCCGTGCCCGCCTCGACGCCGAAGTGGATTAACTTACAGCCGGCACGCTTCATCAAGGGCAGGACCTCGTCATTCACATCGTTGACGCGGGTCTGGCAGCACCACTGCAGCGGGAGGTTCCGCTTGATGAGCGCCTCACAGAACGGGATGACGAACTTTTTATTCAGGGCGAATTCGAGATCCATGAAATAGATGTTGCGGAGACCATGGGTCCTCACCGCCCATTCGACCTCGTCGACGAAGTGCTTGATGCTCTTCTGCCGGAACTGAGGGCCGTACATCCCCAGGTAGCAAAAGGTGCAGCGATAAGGACAGCCGCGGGAGGACTCCAGTATCGCGAAATCACGTCCCATCACTTCGTAGTAGTAGCGTTGCATGGGCAGCAAGTGAAACGCCGGGTACGGCATGGCATCCATGTCATCCGGGAACTCCACCTCGGGACCCTTGACCAACTGTCCGTTTTCCAACGTCGCCACGCCCCGCTGGCCGGGGTAGAGATCGTGCTGGCAGATATCCAGGATCGTGAACTCGGGTTCATGGATGATGGCCGCCCTTGCGCGTGAGGCCATGAGAGAGGTTTCGGGGCGCTCGCTCACGTGCGCACCCATGATGTAGAGCTTCTCGCGAGGTATGTGGCGGATGGTGTCATAGAAGAAGCTGATGTCGAGTGCGGGGCACTGCCAGCGATCGTAGGGGGTCGATGTGATGAAGACCCGGCCGTATTGACCCGCCAGCATGCCGAGCGCCTCCGGAGAAACCCGCTCGACATTGTTGTCCAGCAGGCGAACGGTGAAGCCCTCCCGCTCGAGCAGCGCCGCCGCCTGCGCCAAGTCAAGGGGTGGCCAGGCACGCTTGAACTGCCCCTGCTTCTGCTTCTGGATCCCTGTCCAATTCGGGTTGATGAGTAG
>JBGPUH010000178.1:0-5556 GCA_041491025.1 Methylomirabilis sp. (SeqCode) | reverse complement strand
TGAGAATTCCTTTCTCTCCATCGATATAGGTGATCTTGCTCTTGCACGAGGCGGTGTTGGTGAAGGCCGGGTCATACGTCATCAACCCGAAATCATCGTTAGAGGTCTTGATCTGGCGAAGATCCATGGCCTTGATCGTTCGATGCTCGATGGGGACTTCATATGTCTTTCCGGTTCGGTTGTCGATGATGGTCAAAGTCTCAGTGGCCACGGTGATCCTCCTTGTCCACGTTGTTCCCTCTCCCAAAGGCGCTCGTCATGGGAGGGAGCCAGCGGAACGGCTGAACCGACCCTGCAACAGCGGACAACACCCGCTGAGGAGTTCCTTGCGAGATTGCGCTGTGAGCTTCTGCCTTTGAAGCCTGCGACATCCTTCCTACCCGATTTAAGTGAATTTGATGAACAAAATACATTGCCTTGTCCCGTATTCATACTCCGCTCGAGAAATTTTGGCGCAGTTTACGCCACATCCCACCGCAGTCTACTGGATGGAAGTGGCGTCAGTCAGTCGGACCTGTTCAGGAGGATGCTGGCCCCAGCCAGCTCTAAGTGGGCCGTGTCCCACCCCTGTCCTTCCAGGTAGGCCTCGGGATACCCCCGAGTGGAGTCCCAAATTGGAGGGAATGAGGTGAATGCTCTGTTCAGTCAGCGATTGAGCGATCCGAAGCCTGCAGTACGCACCGTCGCGGCTGCTATTCTACATTCGCCCGGTCAGGTTGGTCAATACCTTGCGATGGCCACGGCTTCTTCGGTGTCTCGCAGGGGGGCATTTGGGTCACAAGAAGACACCAGGAGCGCCTCTTTCCCTCCATCGCTTCTGCCTTCCCGTCAAGCATTTCGACAAGCAGCGGCTTGCCTGGGATGCGGGTGTATGATATATGGAGCTCGTACGAACATCACCGATATGGCTGATGAGCCCCAGTGAAGTGCCGACCTTCATTCCTATTCAAAATTCCAGGCAGGTGTAACTCGCCAGTGTCTTAAGGCCCGGGAGGAGGTGACATGGCTAACATCTTTATACCCGAGATCTCCATCGCTGAGAAGGTGCTCCGGTCAGTGGTCATCTATCTATTTCTCTTGGCGGCGTTCCGGTTCACGGGGAAGCGGCAGGTGGGTCAACTCACGCCATTCGACCTCGTCGTTCTGCTTATCATCTCGAATGTTGTCCAGAATGCCGTCATTGGCAATGACAACTCCCTAGGAGGTGGACTCGTCGGGGCTCTCACGATTCTCGTCCTGAACTACGCGGTCGCCGGGGTGGCCTACCGCTCCAAGCGCGCTCGCCGCCTGCTCGAGGCCCAGCCGACGCTCTTGATCCACAACGGGCGCATCCTCCAGGAGAATCTGCGTCGCGAGCGCATTACGATCGACGAGCTGCTCGCGGCGCTCCGGCGAAGCGGGGTGGTGGAGCCCGCCAAGGTGCGGTTTGCGGTGTTAGAGGAAACTGGATCGATCAGCGTGGTCCCACGGGCGGCCGAAGGGGAGCCGGGTGGCGAACCTGGGCAAGGCTCCTGACCCGGCGGGCGGGCACGACCTGCGGCGGATTGACCTACTGGGAGCGACCTGAGCCGTTCTCAGTCTCGCACCCGAGAACCTACCGTTCTTAGCAAGTCAAGATGTCCGGTTTTTGTAGCAAGTGATCTGTCCGGTTGTTGATGGGGCCCCTGCCCCCTCTCCAGGCAGGATGGTGGGGAGCCCATCTTGGGAGTCGAATCCCCCGATTGAGTCGAAATCGGGCTCCCCTGGCCTTCTTGCCGGGAAAGCGACCTCCACAGTTGCCCGAGGATCAACGATCTCCACGCTCCCCAGCGAGCTCTGCCCGCCGGCGTAGGGGACGAGGGCAGTCTCCTCCCCGGCCGCGGGGACTTGTCCACGTCCGGTTGTGGAACGGGACCTCCGTCTCCGATAGAAAGGCGTTGGCCGCCTGCAGCCTGGTGCAGCTCGCGAGGCGTAGCTCCTGGGAGAGCCACCCCTGCCAGGTCACCCACAGCCGTTCCATCCGGCTCCAGGCCTGCGGCGAGGAGGCCGGGACCAGCTCGATCCTCAACTGGCCGAGCGTCCGCTCGATCTGGGTGAGCCCCGTCGCCCGCTGGGGCCGGTGTGGAGTCCGCCCGGTCCGCGTCGTGAAGGGGCCGGTCGAGGGTGGTGGAGGGAGGTCTGGGTGGTGTTCGACGTGGAGGGTCTTACCCGGGTATGGATGGCGTCCCCAACGGGATTCGAACCCGTGTTTCGGCCCTGAAAGGACGTTTACACACAGAGAAGAAGGAGTGACACTGAGAGTGCAGACGTGACATGCAATGAGCCTGCAAGCAGACTTGCCGGGGCGACCAATCAGTGCGAATGACACCGAGTGACACCAGCGATAGTCACTTCCTGGACACTGGATAGTCACCATATCGACACCGGGAAACGCTCGGCTAGGCCGATGCTTCAGCAAGGTTGAGAACGATCTGGGAGTTGAACGGTGTAGCATCTCATGCTAGTGGTGAGCATTGGGTGTTACCATTTGGAATAGCATCCACCTGGAATCCCCTCCGTCTTGAAATGCAATCCGCTTCCAACCCACAGAATCCGGGGCAGCCAGGAAGTTTCTCGCAAGTGGGTCTACTTGAAGGCTTGATAATAGATGTTCGTCAACATAGAAAAGTGTAATTCCACGCTCGCTTAAAAATGCGTCGAGCGGTAGACGTGCGGGCCTTTCGGCTAGGATTGCATAGTCGAATCCCTTACATAAGCCATAGCCCATATAGTTACACAGGTCTCGATTATATCGGCGAACCAAAACCACAGTGTCGGCACGTGCTATGATGTCCTGGAATGGAGTGAGTCTCCGGTAGACCTGCAAAAGGGGTCGTCCTCTCACCTCAGCATGAGCAACGTAGTAATCAAGAGCATAGTGAGTGGGGAAGACGAGCATTGTCAGAACGATGACTACCGAAATCAACCCAGAGAGATGGTTAGCCCCCGGCCACCGGTGGGCAATCACAAAAACGCTCATGCCGATGGCAGCCATCAAGAATATTGTGAGGCCGTACATATATTCAGGTCGCGGTCGTTCAATAGGGATGATCACGAGGGATACCGCAACAACCGACAGCATTGCCAGCCATCCCAGTGCCCGTTCTTGTAGCCACCGTGCCCACCAGTGCTGACGTTCACGATAGAGCAAGAATAGCCCCACGAATAAAGTGCCTCCAGCGACAATGCTCAGGACAAGTGAAACTGATGAATTGAGTATCACGCGCCGAAGATCGGGGTTTACTGCGCCCGAAGTGGCATTGAAGAGTGCGACCTGAACTCCATTGAGCGTTAAGCCCGTATTCCATAGAAAGTGTTCTACCATCGCCCCCGGGTTTTTCCGGATCGCCTCGAACAGGGAGATCGTCGGGTTACCGAACTGTTCAGTCATGAGATCCGAGCATTCGACCCACGGGTTCTTCGTCCACTCTGGGTGGCGCTGCTGATAACCAAACGCGTACACCTGGCAAATATTGTGGGTATGCTTTCCCTTGAAAGAGGCTAAGAGTGCTGGGAGTGTGCCATGTGAGCGCGCATAAAAGAAAGCGCTGAGCAATCCAACACACACCAGGGGGGCACCATAACCCATCAAATAGGCCCGCAGTGGAGAGGCCGGTTGACATTCGGTCTTTTTAGCCTCCCGGATTTCCCACCCAATGCAGATAGCCGCCAGGATCACTGTTGCCACAACAAACTCGTTACGGAGCAAGATTGAAGAGCCAAGCACTATCCCAACAGCCCCACCCCGTGTCCACGGGCTTGATTTGTGGAGGATCAGCAACAATGCGGCGACGATCGGAATCATCGCAAAAAGGTGAACCTCGTACATGACAGAAAAGTTGTTCAACAGAACAGTCCACCACGCTGCGACAAGCAACGCTATTTCATTCGGTAGCAAACGCCTCATGAGGGCCAGTATCATCATCGTAAGTACAAACACGATGATGATGCGGTGGAGCATAGTGACAAAGTAGGCATCGGGCGAGAGATACAACAATGTCCCATAGAAGGCTGTATACAAGGGAGACCAGGCGAAGTTATTTGAAAGATGTCTGAACCAACCAAACGCCTCGACGAAATAGTACGAGGTATCGCCATGGGCAATGTCTCGATACCCAAAAACGGCCCACACTACCTTGAATTGAAGCAAGAGGATCACGCTGTAAGAGAACCACGCGTTTTCTACCAACAGTTGAAGTCTTCGCAGATAGGACATCGGGGTCTCCGCGCTCAACCCTCCCGATAGCGTGATGAATGGCAGGTGAATTGCCAGCTTGGCCAGATGCCGGTTCGGTGAGGGCTGTATCGAACCACGAATAGCAGTATCTTCAAGCCGTAAATAACGCTTGCGAGAAATCCAGCGCTCGTTGGGAGGTCCGGCGCCGGACCCGGACGATGGGGGTGTTCACCAACGCGGAATCCGCCGAGCGGATCATGTATGGCGTGACCCGATACTTGAATGGCGACTGGCAGGAACACGAGGATAGTCACTATTTGGACACCAAGACCCCGCGTGAGAGAGGGGATCGTGTGGAATGCCTTGAGATCATTGGCGTCCCCAACGGGATTCGAACCCGTGTTTCGGCCTTGAAAGGGCCGCGTCCTGGGCCGGACTAGACGATGGGGACTCTCATGGGATGACCGGCTCTTTATAGCATAGGTCCGGTCAAAGCGGAAGGGCTGCTTATTGGAGAGGAGAGTAGGGGGTGGGTGTCCAGATCTTATTCACGATCCGCTCGATGAGCGGCCCGCCTGCCTCGCTGACCCGCTTGGCCTCCCGCCACTGCGGATCGCCATAGAATGCCTCCCACGCCTGCTGTCGGTGGGCCAGATCGTCGAAGGCCAGGATATAGACGAGCTCATTGCTCTCCCCGATGATGGTCTCCCAAAACCCCACCACCTGCATCCCATGCCTCTTGAAGAGAGACATCGTGACCTTCGAAAACCGCTCGTGCAGGGCCGGCATCTTCCCTGGCATCACGTAGTATGCACGGTATTCATAAATCATGAGGCGTATCCTCCATCCGGCCTGCAGCGCAACACTCGCCCGAATGGGTCCAGATCGATCGTCCAGATCCCCCGCCAGGGTTAGCCGAAACTCGCCAAGCGCCTCCAATATATAGAGGGATCCCGCTGGGGGACGGCTCGATCATCGCTGCCGATGCCGCTCAGCAGACATACGGCTGTACTGGAACGCCTTTCCCAGGATGAGGCTCCCACACCCCGGCCCGGTAGCGGCGGCGTTCCAGCATCAGCTTCATGATCTCTTGCAGCACGGTTACAGCGGGGACCGCGAGGATCATTCCGAACACGCCAAAGGTATGTCCGATGGTGGTGACCGAGGCAAGGAGCAGCATTGGATGCAGGTGCACACTCTTGCCGATTGTTGCCGCTTGAATGACCACATCGTCGAGGAGCTTGATGCACAGATAGAGAATCAGGACGTTGCCGATAGGCGTAAGGCTCTTGAATTGCATCAAGGCAGTGAGCATGGCGAGTCCTCCGCCGAGGATCGGGCCAAGATATGGGACGACATTC
>JBGPUH010000177.1:0-5565 GCA_041491025.1 Methylomirabilis sp. (SeqCode) | reverse complement strand
TACCATCGCCGGCGCCTACATCGCCGGGGGTTTCATCCCGCTGGGGCCGTATATGATCTTCTCCGCCGCGCAGATCGCGCTGCTCTTTTCAGTGGCGGTCACCATTGCAGCGTTAGGGGCGTTTGGCTATATCAAAGGCCGTTTCACGGGCACGGCGCCTCTACGCGGTGCGCTCCAAACCATGCTCATCGGCGGCCTCGCCGCGGCCGCCGCTTTCGTTATCGCAAGGGCTATTTCGTAGGGACGGGCCTCATTCACTCCCTTAGGCCACTCGCGGACAATAATTCGTTTCGAAGACCCTCTGACATCGACTGAAACACCTTCCTGCACATGTGCAAAACCCCTTGCCTTTGCTGTGCCTCTCTGGTATAAGGCGGAAGCGATGTGCGTTGACTTGAAGGGATGGAAGAGACACTGCCACTCCTCTCGACATCTCTGTCGGTGGCTCTGCCAAGGGCAGTTCCCGCGTTGCTCTCCCCCCTGACCGTTTCGACCTTTTGCCCTTGTCTTAAGTAGTGCCATTCCAACTATGTACGCCAAAATGGTGAGGCCAGGGAAAGCGATAGTTCTTCGGAGGACACCTGTTGGTGGTTAGCCGCAACAAGTTAGAACGACACTAGCTTCTTCGTGAATTGGCGCCCGTATTCGCGGGGGTGCGGGGTTGCGTCGTGAGCGATTCACAGGGGGGAAGCTCTTCCGTCGGTTTCAACTTGGCGTGGCAAAAGCTTACGTCAGTAGAGCATTTGCAGTGATGTGGGTTCGTCGTCGGAGGATTCATTGAATACGGACATCCGAGGCCTCTTGCTCAACGCCGCTTGGGCGTTGAAACTCAGTTGGTCGGCCAATGTATCTCTAACCTCGGGCGTGATCGTGGTCTCGCTTGGCCGTGCCATTATCCCGGCCGGGCTTGCGCTCACCGTCCGTGGCTTGATCAATGCTGCGGTCGGCGCCTTGGCGAACAACACCAAGGAGATCACCACGGTCTTGCCGTGGCTGCTGCTTGGGCTGGTGCTCACGATTGTGGAAGCGGTGAGCCAACGGGCTACAAGCCTGTTCATGCAACGCCTTCATGATGACCTCAACCTCAGAATCACATCGGATGTCTTGACGCACGCAGCGGAACTGGAAGTTGGCTGCTTTGAAGACCCTCACGTCAGGGAGATCATAGAACGGGCACAGCAGAGCACGGCTCATCATTTCTCACAATTTATGGACGACTCGCTGACAGCCCTGACCAACCTTGTCCAGACTGTCTTGCTGGTGGGGGTCCTAATGTACATCGAGCCGGTCATTGTCCTTGTCCTGGGCCCTCTTGCTTTCCCTTATCTCCTCTTCCAGTGGCGCCTCGCCAAGAAGCGTTATGCGGTCGAGCAGTCGCGGACCACAAAGCGCCGTTGGACGGGCTATTTCGTCTCGCGCTTGATGAGCCCGCAGTCCGTTGGTGAAGTCAAGTTACTCGACCTGGCTCCCTTGCTTATTGATAAGTTCCGCTCACTGATGGCCGAATTCCGAGATCAAGATCGCATGATATACGTGCGCAGCTTCCTGGGTGGCTCGGTATTCGCCGTGTTCACAACGGTGGCGTTCTATGCGGTCTTCGCGTGGATTGTCATGCGGGCGTTACAGGGAGCGATGACGATAGGCGATCTTGCCATCTTTGCCGGGGTGACATCGCGGCTTCGGGGTACGCTTGAAAAGTCGATCCTGTCGATCAGCAGTGCGATGGAACAGACTCTCTACATATCTAATCTTGTGGAGTTTTTGAGCGTTCGGCCACGGATTACAGGTACGTCCGGCGTGATCCCCTCAACGACGCGAGGCGAGATTGAGTTCAAGGACGTGTCGTTTGCCTACCCTGGTTCAAGAGAGCCCGCGTTATCCCATGTGTCGTTGCACATAAGGCCTGGCGAAACCGTAGCCCTCGTGGGGGAAAATGGCGCCGGAAAGACGACATTAGTCAAGTTGATCGCGAGGCTGTATGACCCAGATCATGGCTGCATTGCCTTTGACGGATTCGACCTGCGAGAATTGTCGCTTGCCTATTTGCAAAGCCAGATCTCCTTCGTGTTTCAAGGGTTTGGTCGTTACGAGGCCAGCGCTGCAGATAATATCGCGTACGGCGACTGGCGGCGCATGCTGCATAATCGTGAACTCATCGAGCGGGCTGCTCTTCTTGCCGGTGTCCACAGTATGGTCAAAGGGTTGCCTCAGGGATATGACACGATGCTCGGTCGGATGTTTGGCGAATACGACCTTTCCGGAGGAGAGTGGCAAAAGATCGCGGTGACGCGTGCGTTCGCTCGAGATGCCGCGCTTCTCATCTTGGATGAGCCCACATCCAATCTTGATGTTCGAGCCGAGTACGAGCTGTTTTGCCGTTTCCGAGAGCTGGCAAGAGGCCGGACGACGATCTTGATTTCGCATCGCTTCTCGACTGTGAGTATGGCGGACCGGATTCTGGTGATGGAGAGAGGGCGAATCGTTGAAAGCGGCTCCCATCAGGACCTCATTGCGAAAGCAGGCACCTACGCCAGCCTCTATGATTTGCACCAGCGTCAGAGGGCCTCTTCGCTCACACAGTGAGCAGACCCATAAAGTCGGCCTTGTTCAAGTGTTCGAGGGTAGGACTCGCGGTGGGGTTCGCGTCGATCCCCGCATTCACGAAACCGCTTGCCGTTGGCGTCCCTCTTTGATATAAGGCAGAAGCGACTTGCGTCGCACTGATCCAGTAGGGTGCTGCTTGCCGCGCGCATCTCGGGCAGGGCAAGCCCCGTGCCTGCGAAGGTCCTGCGAAATCCCTCACGAGGTCTTTATTGATGCCACGCCGTCTGCAGCGCCTCCTGCTTATGCTGCTCCTGCTTTCATTCTCATACGCCGTTCCAGCGGTCTCGGCCCAGGAGACCGGAACCCGGGAGCTGCTCGAGCGGGTCAAAGAACTGAAATCGGTCGTTCGGATCGAGGCGAATGAACTCGAGCGCCGCGAACGGGAGAAACTCACGATCGCGCGGGGCGACGTCCGGATCCAGATGGAGGGCCGAGCCCTTTACGCCGATGAGGTCGAGCTGGACCAGGTTCAGGAGGTTGTCAGGGCCAGGGGAAAAGTCCAGCTCATCGAAGGGGCACGCCGGCTGGAGGGTGAGCGATTCGAGTATCACTATCGCACCAATACCGGCGTCATGTACCAGGGCAAGGGGTCATTCCCTCCTGCCACTGCATTTCGAGGGGTCGAGATCCACAAGGAGGGGGAGCGCAGGTATCGCCTGATCGAGGGAAGTTTCACCACCTGCCGCGTCTGCCAGCTTGAGCCTGGCGGGGTCGATTGGGAAGTCCGGGCGGAAGAGGCGTTCCTCGAGCAGGACGAGTATCTCGAGGCGAAATGGGCGTCGTTCCGGGTCCGCGGCCTGCCAGTGGTCGTCGCTCCGTACCTCCTCTACCCTCTTGGGCCGCGGCAGACCGGCCTTCTGATCCCGCAGATAGGCTACAGCAACCGGTCCGGGTTCACGTACAAGCAGCCCTTCTACTGGGCCATCGATGAATCACAGGACCTGACCATTACGGGGGTCTATCGGGGTACGCGGGGGTATGAGGGCGATGCCAGCTATCGCTACATCCTGGGGCCGGAGGCGAGGGGTTCGGTTGATGCCCGGGTAATCCAGGACAGGCTCAGTCCAACACCGAACGAGATTCGCACGATCATCACCGCCCGCCACGATCAACAATTCAACCCGGACCTGAGCCTGAAGGGTGACATCAACTACGTGAGCGACCGGACTATTCAACGAGAGTTCCCTGAAACCCCATCTGAGTTGAGGACCGCGAGCTTCTCCAACTCACGGGTCTTCCTCACTCAATTGTGGCAGAACTACGGCCTCCAGTTCATGGTGGAGGAAACCCGGGCCCTCGTCACGGACACGACCGATAGCCGTCTGCGTCGGCTGCCGGAATTGAGCTTTTCGGCCTTTCCGCGGCACCTGTTCGGCTCGCCGATCCTTCTGGAGATGAACCTGTCCGGGACCTATGTGGAGCGCGAAGAGGTGCCGGCCGGTGCCCGGGCAGATCTGTTCCCGAAGCTCTCCGTACCGTGGCGGCTGCTCCCCTGGGCGACCATGATCCCCTCGATCGGGCTTCGGGAGACCGCCTACACCAAGCGTGGAGCGGGGGGGGAGGGCGGGATAACCCGCGAACTGCTTGAGGCTCGGCACTCGCTGGAGGCCCGATTCTTCCGGACTTTTGACGTCGGCGGTGAACGCGTCGATCGGCTCGTTCACTTGGTTGAGCCGCGCGTCAGCTATTGGTATATCAATCCGGTCGATCAACAGGGGCTGCCGCAGTTCGACGCCGTCGATTTTGTCAGTCCCCAGAACAGGGTCACGTACTCCCTCACCAACCGCTTATTGGCCAAAATTAAGGAGGCCGATGGCTCCGTGCGGACCCACGAGGTCCTGTCCTTCTCGCTGAGCCAGAGTTACAACCTGAACCCCCAAAACCGAACCTTCTCGGATATCTACCTGAGCGCGCTGACCCCGGAGCGGTTCGACCAGGCGGTCCGTGAGCAGACAACTGTCCCGATCCTGCGCAACGGGGTCTCCACTGGGTTCTCTCAGGTGCAGGAGCGCCGCTTCTCAAACCTGGTGGGCGACCTGCGTGCGTCCCCGTTTCAGAATCTGACCTTCTATGGGATCGCCGCCATCAACACCGAGGAGGATCGCGTGGATGGGATCGAGGCGGGGGTGCGGGTTGCGGTTCCAGAGTATGGCCGGGTGGAGCTGGCCCATAGCTTTATTCGTGGTCAGGAGACGGCCGGGCTGCCCGGTCCGTTTAGCAATCGGGAGAACTCCGGGGTCGTCGGCCGGCTCCTGCTCACACCGATCAAGAACGTCGCCATCAACTACCTGGGTCGCTACAATTCCCTCAGGGATGAAAGCCTGGAGAACAATGTGGTTGTCACCTATGCCACCTGTTGCTGGATGATGGGCATCCATTATCTGAATCGCTCGGTGATTCCTGGTATCAGGGGCGAAGAGAACAGCGTCAACGTCTTCTTCGAGCTGCTGACCGGGGGAGCGCCGCCGCCTCCGGAGCGTGGAGCCCAGTTCTTCGGGCGGCGCTGAGAGCAGTTGACCGGGAGTCGTGGCGACTGTAGAATATGCCACTGCGTGCATGAGAAGGCGACCGCCCCACAACCCCATCGCGCCTTCGAGGAGGAGGCATGTACTATCCCGTGTTTCGCCCAAGGCGCCTGCGCCAGAATGAGACCCTCCGCCGGTTGGTTCGAGAGACTCACCTGCATCTCGAAGACCTGATCCAGCCCTTTTTCGTTGTCCACGGGCGGGGAGTCCGCCAGGAGATCTCCTCGATGCCCGGATGCTTCCGCCTTTCGGTGGATGAGCTGGCCAAGGAGGCGAAAGAGGTGGCCGCGATGAGGATCCCCGGGATTATTCTTTTTGGCCTGCCGGCGGCGAAGGACGCCATCGGCTCCGAGGCCTACGCGGAGGATGGGATCATCCAGCAGGCGGTCAGGGCCGTCAAGGACACTGTGTCGGACTTGCTGGTGATCACAGACGT
>JBGPUH010000176.1:0-5578 GCA_041491025.1 Methylomirabilis sp. (SeqCode) | reverse complement strand
GGGCAGAAGCGGGTCGAGACGATTCCACGGGAGAAATTCTTCTGGAGGGCACAGCTTGGTTACGCCTGGCGTCCTATCTACGAGGGTAACGAGTATGTCACCGACGCACCACATCCCTATCCCCCCGAGCGGATGAAGCCCCTCAACGACCGCGCCATCGAGGGGCGCGCGAACTCAAAAGGGATTCCTTACCTTTACTTCGCGACTAACCGAGAAACCGCACTTGCTGAAGTCCGCCCCTGGATCGGCTCGCTGATCTCCGTCGGCCAATTCAAGACCCTTCGTGACCTACGCGTCGTTAACTGCACCACCGATCGTAAAGGATCTCACGTATACATCGACCGTGAACCTTCACCGGAAGAACGCGAGGAGTCCGTTTGGGGCGACATCGACAAAGCCTTTGCAAGGCCTGTCACGCCAAGCGATGACGTTGCGGACTATGTGCCAACCCAGATCATCGCGGAGCTTTTCAAAATGCACGGCTTCGACGGCGTTGCTTACCGAAGCTCTCTCGGGCCAGGTCATAATCTCGCACTCTTCGACCTCGACACAGCTGAGCTCATCAACTGTCATCTATTTGAGGTGAAGGCAATCAACTTCGAGTTCAGGGAGACCACCAATCCCTACTTCATGAAGAAGCACTACGACACGAAGGAGGCGGGCCACGAACGCGCCTAACCACGCGCTGGTGCGGCTTGAAGGTGCTGTCAACTTGCCGGTGCAAGTCCGGTCGTGGGCATTGCCAGGGAGCCACGTAGCAGGCTCCCGCTGCATCCGGGCAACTGGGGGTGGTGAAGCGGAGGATTCCATCCGATGCCCCACGACAACGAGAGGGGGCGGCGAAACCACCGGCGGCGGGTCAGCGGCACGGTGGACAGCACGGCCGGAGTTACAGTGGATCGGGTAGTCGGGGGGTGCGCGAAGGCTGGAGTAACCCAAGTGCCTGCCGGGGTATGCTGGGAGCACGCTTAACCCGGCCGCCGCTCGGGAAGGCTCCCTCTGATCGGCTGACCTTGAAGCCGTACTGGGGAAAACCCACCGTACGGAATTTTAGGGGAGGCGGTGGAGACGTCGGCATCATGCGACGCCCGGTCCGTGCCACTGTCTTACCCGACCGCATGCCAAACTTGCGCCGTGCTTCGCGGCGATCGCTACAGTCTGTTCTGTCAGCGGTCGAGAGGAGTCCCGGATGGGGAAAAGAACGTTGCCCTTGTCCCAGGTCTATCGGCTGCTCGAGCCCGGGCCGGTCGTGCTGCTCACGACGGCCCGCTAGGGGCGCGCGAACGTTATGACCATGTCGTGGCATACGATGATGGAGTTCGAGCCGCCGCTCGTGGGCTGCGTGATCAGCAACCGGAACCATACGTTCGGCATCCTAAAGGCGACCCGGGAATGCGTCATCAACATCCCGACGGTGGAGCTCGCGGCACAGGCGGTGGGCTGCGGCAACACCTCCGGGCGGCGCGTCGACAAATTCACGACCTTCCGCCTCACGCCAGCGCCCGCCTCCCGTGTCGCGGCGCCGCTCATCGGCGAGTGCTATGCGAATCTCGAATGCCGAGTCGTGGATGCGCGGATGGTCGCGAAGTACAACTTCTTCATCCTCGAGGTGTTGAAAGCCTGGATCGACCCCGCAAGGAAGCACCCGCGGACGATCCACCATCTCGGGCGAGGCGCCTTCATGGTTGCGGGCCGAACGATCAAGCTACCTTCCCGGATGAAGTAGCCGCCCCGCCGTGCAAGGGCGCGAGTCGCCGATGATACTGACCAATATTTGCTGGTCTCGTGGGCTTGAGGCTGACCTTGACAAGTCCTTGAAAACACGAAGGAATGGCCGCACTCGTTGGACGATAGAGGGCGGGAATATGCTGACCAGCATGTTGACAGCGTCGGAGGAACCGTCGCAGAGCGCCCCGCTCATGCGAGATGCGCGCCTCGCGCACGAGCCCGCCATCGGGCCGTTCCACCGACGCCAGCGTGTAGTGCTTGTGCGCATCGAACGCGATGTACTGCATCGTGCTGCACCTCCTCTCTGCGGCTCGCGCCGCGGTAGAACTCCTACGCGTAGGATACTGCATCCCGCGCGCGGAGGTGCAGCGCTTTCATAGCATCAATCGTTAGCTGACCGTGAACCATCAACCGAACGGAGGAGACCACCCATGAACTTCGCCGAGAGACACCTGGCCGCCCTGCTCTTTCGCTACTGGTGGGTGCTGCTGCTGCGTGGCCTCGTCGCCATCGCGTTCGGCGCCCTGACCTGGTTCCAACCCGGGGATCTCGCCGCGCTGGTGTTGCTCTTCGGTGCCTACTCAATGGCGGACGGCCTCCTGGGCGTCTCGATCGCCATCGCGGGACCCAAGGAGCATGAGGTCCGGTGGGTGCTGCTGCTCGAGGGGCTGCTCGGCATCGGTGTCGGGGTCCTGACGCTCTTCGCCCCCGGTGTCACCACCGTATTCGCGCTCCTGTTCTACATCGCGGTCTGGGCGATCGCCACGGGTGTGCTCGAGATCGTGGCCGCGATCCGCCTGCGGAAGGAGATCGAGGGTGAGTGGCTGCTCATCCTCGGCGGGCTCGCCTCGGTCGTGTTCGGCGGTCTCCTCATGGCGCAGCCGGGAGCGGGCGTCCTCGCCCTGCTTTGGCTGATCGTCACCTACGCCGTCGTCTTCGGCGTCCTCCTCGTGATGCTGGCGTTCAAGGCGCGGTCGTTCGGTAGCCAGGCCGCACGCTCGTGAAACCGCGTACGAGTACACCTGGTTCGACGATGCCCGCTACACGGTCATCGCCAGCGAGATCCTGCCCGCCGGGAAGTCCTCCGTGAAGATGGACGTCACCTACGACGAATGGACCAGGGGCCGAGCAAGCCGTCTAACTCGCCATTTCAGCAGAGCGAGTACCTCCCCCAATAAAGTGGACACCCGAACCTCACGAGTGAGGGGGTGTCCAATGCGAGGTGTCAAGCGCTGTCAGGAGTCCACAGGACAGATGAAGAAGCCTCGCGACAGCCACGAGTTCAAGGTGACAGCGGTGAAGATGGCCACCGCCCACAGGGAGTCGTTCTTCCTCACCATGAAGACCGAGTGGATCCGCGGCCGGACCTTCGCGACATTCGCTGAGTTCGAAGCGGCGCTCACTGGGAATCTCGCTGTGAGGGGATGTTGGACGCGTTTCAGTGGAACATCTGGACGTGAATTAGCGGCCAATCCATGGAATGAACATCGTGATGTGGTTGATGTTGAAGGTCTGGCCGCCGGAGGTCCCGCCGCCGGGGGTGGTATTGACGACGGTGACGGTGGCCGTGCCCGGGCTTGCAATCAGGGGGGCGGCGACCGTCACGGTCATCTGGGTGGAGTTAACCACGACCTGGCTACTGAGACCGGTCGTGCTCCCATTCCACTTGATCGTGGAAACGCCGCTGATAAAGCCCGTCCCGTTCACCGTGAGGGTGAAGGCAATGCCGGAGGCGGTGGTTGAGGTCGGAGAAATGCTCGAGGTCGTCGGGACTGGGTTGTTGACACTGAAACTTTGCTGAACCTGTGGCGCGGCATTATACGTGCCGTTGCCGGCCTGGTCGGCGTTGATCGTACAAGTACCCGAGGTGCCGGTGAGCGTAACTGTCGTAGTAGAGACGGTGCAGATGCTCGTGGTGGCCGACGTAAAGCTGACCGTGAGGCCGGAGGAGGCCGTGGCGCTGATGGAAAACGGCGAATCGGTGACCAGCTTGGTTGCCAGCGCGTTGAAGGTGATGGTCTGGTTGGCCTTATTGATGGTGTAATTCGATGTTGTAGAAGTGCCATTACTGTTCGTGACATAGACAGGTACGACCGCGGCTGTAAGAATTTCCGAGCCAGCGATACCGGCCGTGACCTGCGTGGAGCTATTAAACGTCGTGGAGTGGCTGAGGCCATTAAAATAGAGGGTCGTGGGATTCACATAATTTGTGCCGGTCACAATCAGGGAGAAACCTGTCCCGCCGGCTGTGATCGAGGTGGGGTTGAATGAACTGATGGTTGGAGTTGGTGGTGGGAGAATCGTGATTCCAAACGCGCCCGAGTCTGTACCGCCCACATTAATTTTGATCCACCCAGCCCCCGGCGTGAGAGCGCGAGCATACGTCGAGGATGGGCACGTCACGTGCGTTGAATCGATGTACGTCATATGCAGCGCATCGCCGCCCGTATTCCCACAGTCAAAATTCCAATGTCCGGCAACATCAGAGAGGTTCATGTACGTCGTGTTGCTGGTAAATCCGGTGCCGCGAATATCGAAGGAGATCACTGTGCCAGTCACCCAGGATGAGGGGGTGATACTGGTAATGGTGGCGGCTAAGGCACTGGGCGCAGGAAGCAGGAAGGCGAGAACGAGGGCCAACCATGCGATGGTCCGGAGAAGACTGAGAGGGGGCGATATCTGGAAGCTCCTGCTGCGGGCGCGGTGGCTGATCAGGGCAACTCCTCCTAATGGGGCACTGACAGCCTGGAACGCGGGTTCATCGCCGGCGATCTTCGTGGGTCGTGTGAGCGATTCTTGTGCTACGCTCGCCATGTTCTGTGAATATGAGTAAAGGATCAAGTGCAGGTTTCTGCGTGAAGGTTTTGCTTACCGTCATGAAGGGCGCCAGCACCCCCTGAATCCGCGTACTAGAGCCCTTTGCCACCTTTCGACCAATGACGAGCGCGTGGCCCCTCGAGTACCCGCTCATGGGACGCTCAGCGGCTTGAGCACCTGGTGCAGCACGGTCTGCCCACCCGAGTTATCGATCAGGGTAAGCTTGAGGGTGTTGGACGCCGAGGAGGTCAAGCCCTTCGTAAAGGTGACGTTCTGCAAAGCGAGCGGTGCCGGGAGCCACGAGGAAACATCTGGTGCCGATGGGGTTCTGGAGTCTCTTTGGCTCTCCGTCCGGGACGCGTCCATGGTGGGAGTGTGCTACGAGCGGCGGCCACAGACAACAGCAGCAATGTGCAGCGGACGATGGGTGACACCCATGTCTTCAATCGGGGTGCATGTGGCGTTGACAGCCCCGTGGATCGCCTGTGACGGTGATGTGTTCGCCTGGATATCCTGCGGGCTGATATCGGGATAGACGGCGAGTTCCGCAATGTGTGTCGGGACGAGGAAGCTTGACGCAGTCCTGCGGAGAGCCGATAATTGCGACAGAGGTTTGATCGTTACGGTGAGAGCCGCGTTCCGACGATAGACTGCAGGAACCGGAGCAGCAGACGTAATGGTTGGGCATCATTGATTTACAACTGATATGTTTGAGCAAAAACATGAAAAGGTGGTTCCGGTATCCGTATTTGTCATACGTCTATCAACCTTTATTGGAATAGCTGGCGTCCTGGTCTTGAGTGCTTTATCCATTGGGATTGCTGGGTATCACTGGATAGCCAAATTGGGGTGGGTTGACGCGCTCTTAGATGCCTCGATGATTCTTGGAGGAATGGGGCCAGTCAATCCCCTCCCGACCAATGCGGCAAAACTGTTTGCGTCCGGATACGCCCTCTTCAGCGGACTGGTGTTTATTGCCGTCATGGGAATCGTGCTCTCACCGATTGCTCACCGGATGCTTCATACATTCCAT